>CALXKS010000069.1 GCA_944389015.1 uncultured Spirochaetaceae bacterium | reverse complement strand
TTATTTCCGGACTCTTATCCGTTCCAAAAAGCGCACGACCTTGTGCCGCATCACAATTATATACCTTGGAAACTCAGGACCAAGTCTCATTCCTCGTGGTGAGGCCGGGGATTCATATATGTTTTATATGTAATAGAACCATCACTGTTTTTTGTTGGAGTTAGAGTAACCGCTCCTGAAGGTTCGATGGTTGGGGTTGGAGCTGGCTCACTTATCTTCGCATCACCATAGGCTTTGAGTGTGATAGTATTGTTTGTTGTGTGCTCGCTCAATGCTGTTCCGAAACCGGACTCAACTGCTATGCCGCTGACTACAACTTTGACAGGTTCGCTTACTTTGTCCTTGTACTGGGCTGTAATCTCAGCCTCTCCTGATCCGACTGCTGTTACAACACCATCTGGGGAGACTGTTGCGACATCAGGATCTGAGGAGACCCATGTCACCTTTGAGTCAGGGGCTCCTGTTTCGATTTCGAGCTGGAAGGAATCTCCCTCCTCGAGGTATCCTTCAGGTGCTCCTGAGACTGTTATCTCACCGCTGTAATCGGGTGGAAGTACGACAGTTACCTGTCTGCATGATGAAAGTAGTGCAAGGAGGAGGATGAATGAAGCAAATACTGCTATCTTAGCAGTGCCCCTCCCATAAGAGTAGATCTGAAATTCATTCTGCGTTTCATGAAGTCAGCTCCTGGTTAAGTTTTGTGAAGTTCTTGTGAAATGATACCATAAAGGATTGAAATGGTCATGGGGGTGATAAGGAAAACAAAGCAAATAAGTTTTCCGTATGTTCTTTCAGGAAATGAGAATGGCCTGCGGAGTGCAGGCCATTATATGGTATCTCGGACAATCACATCACCGTTCCATCAGGGATGATCGCATTCTTGTTGATTACGATGATTCCGTCATGGACTGAATACATCTCATAGTCCCCATCCGGACGCGGGATGTTGTCGATGCCTATGCGGCAGTTCGATCCGATTCTCGCATTCTGGTCGATGATAGCGCGCTTGATGATCGTTGCCTTGCCGATACCGATGTTTGGAATGCCCTTCTTTGCATTCTCTGCCTTCTCTTCCTCTGTCTCGTAGACAGTTGCTCCCATGCAGTATACGCCATCAAGGGAAGCACCTGCTTCGATGAATGTGCGTACACCGATGATTGAGTTCACGATATATGCATTCGTGATGATAGAGCCTTCGGATGTGAGTGAGCATGAGATATTGCAGAAGTTTGCCTTCGTTGCAGGAAGGTGGCGGCGATGGGTGTAGATCTGGGTGGTCGCAGTGTCGTTGTTGAATGCAGGCTTCTCGGATGCGAGGTTGAGGTTTGTCTCATAGAATGCCTTGATCGTTCCGATATCTTCCCAGAAATCGTTGAAGAGATATGCTCCGACCCTTCTTGTCTTGATGATGTCGGGGATGATCTCCTTTCCGAAGTCCGTCTTGTCGTTGTTCAGAGCCTCTTCCATCGTCTGTGCGTTGAAGATGTAGATACCCATCGATGCCAGATACTCATTTTCATGGTTTCTGTCCAGTCCGAGCTGGCTCTTCAGACACTTCTCTGGCACTTTGTAGTCCGTGATATCCATATCCGGAGCTGGCTTCTCATAGAACTTGGTGATGATTCCGTCATCATCTGTTCCGATGATTCCAAGGCCTGTCGCATGCTCGCGTGAAATAGGCTTCGCTGCGATCGTGAGCTCCGCGCCTGAATCAATATGTCTGTCGAGCATGCTCTGGAAGTCCATTCTGTAGAGCTGATCGCCGGAGAGGATGACGTAGTAGTCAGCCTGCTGGTCATGGAAGTGGACAAGGTTCTTCCTTACAGCATCCGCTGTTCCCTGATACCAGCTTTCACTGGTCGGGGTCTGCTCTGCAGCAAGGATCTCTACGAATCCACCAGAGAACTGGTCGAACTGATATGTGTTCGTTATGTGGTTATGAAGCGATGCTGTATTGAACTGCGTAAGAACGTAGATCTGCTTGATATCACTATTTATACAGTTTGAAATAGGGATATCCACAAGTCTGTACTTACCTGCGAATGGGACAGCTGGCTTTGCTCTGCCCATTGTAAGGGGATACAGCCTTGTTCCGCGACCCCCTCCCAGAACAATAGCGATCACCTTTTTCTTCTTGTTACGGCTCATTATCAAATCCTCCTCATGAGTATATTCTATCCTATCAGACAAGCTCCCGATAGAGCTTGAGGTACTCTTCTGCGGATCTTGTCCATGAAAGATCGGCCTCCATGGCGTTCCTTCTGGCTTTCTCCAGGGCCTTTCTGTCACTGAAGAGCTCCACAGCCCTCCTGATCCTCGAGAGGATGCACTGGGTTGATAGCTCATTGATCAGAAGACCGTTGCCATTCTCCCTGTCCTCGTCGATGTCTATGATCGTGTCGGCAAGTCCTCCTGTTCTGTGGGCGACAGGCAGAGTGCCATAGTGGAGTGAGTACATCTGGTTCAGTCCGCATGGCTCATAGCGCGATGGCATGAGGAAGAAGTCCGCAGCTCCTTCGGTCTCATGGGCTGCTGTATTGCTGAATGCGATCCTGACAGAGAGATTGGGATACCTTGAATCGAGATCCATCAGCTTCTCTTCGTAGTGCTTGTCACCTGTTCCGATGATGATCATCTGGATTCTTTCCCTGAGGATCTCTTCAAGAAGAGGGGAGTTCCCTCCAAGAAGCTCCGCATATCCTTTCTGATCGGCGATTCTGGATATCATGGCGAAAAGCGGAATAGACTCATCCTGATCGAAGCCATGCTCCTTCTGTATGCGCTTCTTAAGAGCGGCTTTCCCTGCCATATTGCTCTTGGAGAAGTGCTCGCTGAAGGCTTTGTCGTGCAGCGGGTTCCATTCATGGTAATCCATGCCGTTGAGAATCCCATAGAGATCCTCGCTTCTTGATCTGAGTATCCCATCAAGCGAACAGCCGAATCTCTCTGTCTGTATCTCCTTGGCATATGTAGGAGAGACCGTTGTGATCTTATCTGCTGTAAGGAGCGCGCCCTTGAGCATGTTCACACGCTCTGCGGATGCTGGGCCGGAAAGAAAGTCCTCATCGAGCCTGTCCCCCGCAAGGACTGCATCGTAGCGTGAGAAATCCCCCTGATAGGCGAGATTGTGGATGGTGAAGACCGTCTTTGCCTTCATCCTCTCCATCTCCGCATAGTGAGGCACAAGACCTGCTGTCCAGTCATGGCAGTGGATCACGTCCGCCTTCCATCCTGCAGCCTTGAGGTAGAGGACAGAGGCTTTCGCAAAGAGGGCGAACCTCGGGAAATTATCTGCATATGGAGTGAATGAAGTATCTCCGTATATGCCTTTTCTCTCTGTGAAATATGGATGGACAAGCCCGACATACTCAACGCCATCGACATGCTTCGAGACCGTTGTGACCTCTTCATCATGGGAAAGCATAGGGACGGTGAATGAGGATGATTTCCTGAATCCTTTGCTGTCTATGAATGAATACATCGGCATGAATACCCGCACCTCGGCTCCGCTTCTGACAAGAGCAGGGGAGAGTGCGCCAACAACATCCGCCAGTCCCCCTGATTTCGAGAAAGGGACCGTTTCGCTTGTAACCATCAGGATATTCATATCTAAGAATTATCCGATGCAAAACAGCTGAAAGCAAGGAAAAAATACGGTTTACGGCAGTATTAGGGGATTATTTTTGCTGCCTGGAACAGACCTCCAGACAGCATATGCTCAGTTCAGGTTCTGGATGTATTCATCGGCAGCGTGTGCAGCTTCAGCTCCATCTCCTGCAGCAGTGACGACCTGTCTGAATGGGGGAGTGCGGACATCTCCTGCTGCGAACAGACCTGGAAGCGATGTGGCCATCTTCCCATCTGTCTTCACAAAGCCACGGTCAAGTTCTGCTACACCTTCAAGAAGCTCGCTGTTTGGTATTATGCCGACGAATATGAATACAGCATCGGCTTTGAGGACCGTTCCATCGGAGAGCTCGGCCTCCTGCACAAGCTTCCCGTCACCTTTTATTGCAGTCACGTTCTTTCCGAGCTCAAGCTTTATATTCTCTTTGGCGAATACACGGTCCTGAAGCGCCTTCTGCCCTCTGAACTCCGTCCTTCTGTGCACTATCGTGACAGTCCTGCAGATCTTCGAAAGATATAGGGCATCAGTGAGTGCTGTATCGCCTCCGCCGACGACAATGACATCCTTTCCTCTGAAGAACGGGCCATCGCAGGTCGCGCAGTAGCTTACGCCCTTTCCCTGATACTCCTCTTCTCCTATGCACCCAAGGTGCCTGTGGCGTGCACCTGCTGCATAGATCACAGCCTTGGATCTTATCTCCCTGTCCGCGCAGACTGTGATGAACTCATTGCCTTCCTTGCGTATGGATTCCGCCTCTGCGAACTCTATCGCAGCCCCGAATGAGGCAGCCTGCTTCTCCATCGCCTCCGAGAGCGCATATCCCGATGTCGACGGAAGTCCCGGATAGTTCTCTATCTCATCGATGAAGAGAAGCTGTCCTCCCGGTCCCATCGAGTCTATAGCGATTGTCCTGTATCCGGCTCTCGCTGCATAGGATGCGGCACTCAGCCCGGCCGGTCCGCAGCCAATGACGAGGATATCATAATCTGCCATCTGCATTCTCCTTGATCTTTCTCTCAAGCGCTTCCTCTGCATCGGAGCGTCTGATATACACAGGTCCTTCGCCTATATCATCGGCCCCGTCCTTCCTGTACTTCTCTATGGCAAGCTTGATCAGGGACCTTGAGAGATTGCGGGGTGAGGAGCTGTCGATGATGAATGGCATGCTGTCATCGATCATGCTTAACTTCTCCGCGAAGAGGAGCGCATCAGGCCCTGTTATCAGCATAGGGACAGGAAGATCCTTCCCAAGTGAGGCTATTGCATCCTCAGGATTGCCGTCCCTGTCTTCTATCAAGGTCTTTCCGTTTTCCTTCACAGAGAAGTAGAATTTCTTCTTCCTTGCATCTATAGCGGAAAGCACCGGCCCTGGGTAATCCCTTACAGTATCGTAAATAACATCAAGTGTCGGTATGGAGACAAGCGGTATGGACAGTGCTGATGAGATTCCCTTCATCGAGGCCATCGCTATCCTTAGCCCTGTAAATGATCCAGGTCCCTTCGTGACAGCCAGAAGCTCAAGATCCTTCATCGTGATTCCTGCGGATTCCAGCAGTTCCTCGAAGACTCCAAGCAGATCCTCTGATGGGGAGAAGCATCCTGAGATAAGGCGCTCCTCATAGCTGTTCTCGGTCTTCAGCGCGACAGATGCGACTTCAGATGATGTATCGGCAGCAAGAATGTTCACCGCGCTCCTCCTTCGATCGTTATCTTCCTTGTGAGATCTTCGTTTATGGCAATCTCTACGAAGATCGTTGAATCGGGAAGCATATCCTCGATCTTCTCCGACCACTCTATCAGTGTGATACCATCAGGGTAGAGGAACTCCTCTCCGCCCATCGATTCGAACTCGTCATCGCCAGAGAGCCTGTACAGATCGAGATGGAACATCGGCATTGTCCCCGCATCGTACTCCTGTACGATTGTGAAAGTAGGGGAGACAATCGCCTCATTGATAGAAAGAGCCTTGGCAATGCCTTTGGCAAGCACAGTCTTCCCAGCTCCTAGGGAACCTCGGAGAGACACTACATCACCCCTCCTCAGCATCTTCCCGAGCTCCATCCCTGCCTTCTCTGTTTCCTCTGCCGAGTGCGAAAGATATTCAGCTTCTATCATGGCAGCAGCAATCTCCTTCATGATCATGATGATGGCCGTGGTGAGCCTCCGCGTCTTTTGCTATCTCCGCAAGCTCAGCCTGATACCCATCATCCTCATCATCGTTATGGATGATCTCCTCATGTATGAGCTCTCCGATCTTCTCTCCGGAGATCTTCTCATATTCCTCTATAAGGGAGCTGATGATCCTGTCATCGCCTGAGATGAATCTTGCCTTCTCCAGATACTCCCTTGCCTCATCCAGCTGACCATCCTGAAGGAAGAGGTAAGCGAGATTGGAAAGCACAGTGAGATTGCCGTCATCGAGATCCGCAGCTGTCTCAAGATAGGTCTTCGCAAGCTCCCTGTTCCCTTCCTCAAGCTCGCATATCGAGAGCTCGTTGTAGATATCACCGGAGCTTTCACCGAGCTTTATGCACTCAAGAAGATCCTTCTTCGCATCACTGTATTTCCCGTCTTTCCTGAGAGCCCATGCCCTGAGGAAGTAGCCATTCCAGACCTTCGGATTCTTTGCGATGAACTTCGATGCGGAATCTATAGCCTTGCCGTTGTTCCCGAGCATGATCTCATCATATGCTTCCTTGATCTCCTCATCGTTCTCGATCTGCAGCTTTATCCGCTTCAGGAGAGATCGCATCTCCTCTTTCTTCTCTCCTTCCTCCGCCACGCTCAGATAGCGCTCAAGATAGTCCTGGGCCTCCTCGAGATTCCCCATGTAGGCTTCGAAGGAAGCAAGCTCTGAAAGGATCTCCGCATTCTCCCCGAATCTCTTTATGCCATCCTGGAGTGTATGCCTTGCGGAAAGAAGGTATTCGGTCTCCTTCCTGTCATCCTTTTTCTCCCTTGCATCGACAGCTCTGTATGAATAGAGTGTCGCGAGATTGATGCAGGATGCGCTCTGCGGCAGCAGATGGTAGACATCGAGGAAGAGCTCCTCTGCGAATTCATAGTCCTTCTGCTGTTCCTTGGCGATTGCCGCCTGATTCAGCTTCTCCGGAAGCGATGGATCAGCAGCGAGGACGAATGACCTGAAGTACTGGAAGTCCTCGTTATCCTCATCGAATGCTATTACTGTCAGCATTCCGGATATTATCGCCTCGAGCGAGATATCCTCCTTCCTCAGCGATGATGCGCCCGGCGGAAGCTGTATCGGGATCCTCTTATCAGGATCGATTGCGAAACCTTCTCCCTCTGCCTTGATGGTATCCGGGATTCTGATGTAGCGGATTGTCTTAAGTCTGTCGTCTTTCATGGTAGATAAATCCCTATAGCGACGGCGGCTGTGGCTCTTGAACTAAGTTCAAGGGGGGATCCTTGGGTGCCCGCTTTCTGTTCCCTGTGGAAGGGAGCAATGCCGCAAGGCTATGCCAGACCCCATATAGTATTGTTTGCTCCAAGAGGCTTCAGATGTGCCGTCCTATAGGTAATAGTATGATAGCATAGTTCGCCGTACCATGGAAGATGGAGTTGCCTATGGCTTTGATTGCTAATATCCTTATTCTATGAACAGCTTTCTTGTCGGAATCGCATGCGGCCTTGCTGTCGCCATTATTGTATCTGTCTATTTCTCGGTGAAGCTTTCCTCCCTCAGGAAGGAGAAGAAGACCGAGGTCGAGAAGTATAAGAACATGCTTGCAGAGCGTATGGAGATCGAATCATCCGGGGTCAGCAGGCTGAAGGCTGAGAATGAGGAGCTTAGGAAGACCAATGAGAATCTCAGGGTGTCCCTCCTTGCGATGCGCGAAAAGCCTGGAAGGAAAGAGCTTGAGAGGCTTCAGGTAATGCAGACAGCTGCTGATAGGCTTGTGCTCAACAGCCCCGGCTTCGCCCCTGTCTGGCAGGCAGCGCTCAAGGAGAGCGAGGAGGAGTTCAGGAAGACCTACTCAGGTCTCATGCCATTCCTGAAGAGGCATATTCCACTCAAGACGTCCGATGCCCAGCTTATCGATGACTCCGGCGAGAGCGGGGTATGATCTCGAGCTTTCCCTTTCCAGTCTCATCCGATGTGATCGTGTAGCGATAGACTGTATCAACCCTGTCCTGGCGGAATGTGTGGCCAAGGCTTATGTATCCCAGCGCCTTTGTGTTCCTATGCATCTCCTCGGGAAGAAAGAGGTAGGGAATCATCGATGGCTTTGCCAGAAGCTCCCTTCCTCCGTCTCCTGATGCATATGTCATGAAGTTGATCGAGAAGATCGGAGCCTCGATGCTCATTCCTATCTTTATCGTTGTCTTCTCCTCTATATCGAAGCGGAAGCCTATGTCGAATGATGTGCCGATGTCGATATCGAAGTAGGACACCGCTGCTATGAGATTGCCGTTTCTGTTCGCATAGTCCAGCCTTCCGGAGAGGCCGAGTCCCATATACCATACCAGCTTGTCCGAGAGTATGCTCCTGAAAGCAGGCCCCGCGGCTGCAGAGAAGCGGAAGAACGTCTCAAGCATGTTCTTGATCTTCTCCGTATCGTCTGTAGCCCAGCTTGCCGGGAGCTCCCTGCTGTTCTCGAAGAGCATCTCCAGACTGGAGAACGGCGCCTGAAGCCCCGCTCTCATGTACAGACCCATCGTGGATGACCCTATATATCCATAGCCTGTGTAGTCTATACCGAATTTCTCGCTGTCGATCACCATAAGGGAATCATTGATTGTCTTTGAGAATGTTATGTCATAGCCCAGTATATCCGCGGCAGGAAGCAGCGGAAGCAGCAACAGCAATGATGTGAGCAGACAGAGCTTCCTCATCTTGATTCCTTAAGGCAGTTAAGAATGGGTGGCAGAGAAAGCAGTCCTGGAAAAATAATCGGGACGAATGGACTCGAACCATCGATATCCTGCTCCCAAAGCAGGCGCCATAGCCGCTAGGCGACGTCCCGGACAACGTGTTGGAGTATAAGGTAAATCAGCAAAGAACGTCAATACTTTTCTTGATAATGGATTTACGGGGGTTTAGACTTCTCATATGATCAAGGTTCTTATCATAGGCGGGACCGGGAATATAAGCACATCGGTGAGCCGCCTGACAGTGGAGAAGGGATACTCTCTGACGATTCTCAACAGAGGCCATGGAGAGCATATGGAAGGGGCAGAGGAGATCACTGCCGATGCCGGCGATGAGAGAAGCCTGAGAAAAGCCCTTGCTGGCCGTACATGGGATGTTGCAGTGGATTTCATCGCCTTCAATGAAGCCGATGCGAAGAAGGATATCTCTGTGTTCTCAGGCAGGGTGGGGCAGTTCATCTTCATAAGCAGCGCATCCTGCTATTCAAAGCCGCTTTCCTCCTTTCCGATCACAGAGTCCGTGCCGCTCTCGAATCCTTATTCCCCATACGCACAGAATAAGATCAAGGCCGAGATGGCATTCATGGAAGCATTCCGCGATGGATGTTTCCCGATCACGATAGTGCGTCCTTCCCATACCTATGCGACCCGTATTCCGTTTCCTATGGGTACCGGTGGCGAATACACTCTGATCGACAGAATCAAGCGCGGGCTTCCTGTCGTGAGCCCCGGAGATGGCACATCGCTCTGGACAGTCACGCATAGCGATGACTTCGCGAAGGGAATCACAGGGCTTTTCGCTGAGAGCAGGGCTGTCGGGAATGCTTACCATATCACGTCGGATGAGGTCCTGACCTGGGACAGGATATACCAGGAGGTCGGAAGGGCATTGGGCGTAGAGCCTGAGATCGTCCATGCGCCCTCTGATATCATCGCAAGGGAGGATCCTTCCGCAATCGCGAATCTTACCGGCGACAAGGCCTGGAGCGCGGTCTTCGATAATTCGAAGATAAAGGCCCTCGTCCCTGATTTCCGCTGCACGATACCGTTTGCCATCGGATTGAGGCGGGTTCTCAGATGGTATGACGAGAAGGCAGAGCGCAGGGTCATCAGACCCGAGACCAATGCAATCATCGATGGCGTGATAAAAAGGATGGAGAGAGCATGGATCTAGGATTGGAAGGAAAGAGCGTTGTCATAACAGGTGGAACGCGTGGAATAGGGCTTGCTGCGGCTTCCGCATTCCTCGGCGAAGGGGCATCGGTGGTTGTCGCCGCAAGGAAGGAAGAGGAGCTGCGGGCAACGGCGGAAAAGCTCTCTGGAAAGGGCAGGATACTGACATTCCGCTTCGATGCCCTCGACTCATCATCGTTCTACTCCCTTGCCGATTATGCTGCCTCGATGCTCGGGACCATCGATGTCTGGGTCAACAATGTAGGAGCAAGCCATCCGAAATCAGCAGGGGACGAGTATACGGAGGATGACCTGCAATGGACCGAGGCAATGTGCTTTGAGAGCGCTGTCCATGGAGCTCAGGCGGCCTTCAGATACATGAAGGACCATGGTGGCTCGATCGTGAATATAAGCTCTCTTGCGGCCCGTGTCGGAACAGCTGGCAGAAGCACTATATATGGACCGCTGAAAGCTGCTGTAAGGCTCCTTTCATCGAATCAGGCGGCTGAGTATGCTGCATATGGCATACGTGTGAACTGCGTCATGCCGGGCTTCACTATGACCGAGACAGTCCAGCGCAGCGTCAGCGATTCCGATAAGGCGCTTGTCGAAGAAAGGACTCTTATCAGGCGTATGGCGAAGCCTGAGGAGATCGCATGGCCGATCGTCTTCCTATCATCTGATAAGGCAAGCTACATCACAGGAACGGCATTGGAGGTCTCCGGAGGCAGGGATGTGGTGCTCAATCCTATGTATTCATATGAGAAGGCAGGTATGATCTGATGAGAAATGGAGGCCCCTGAGGACCTCCATCATCCATTTCAGCGCTGCAATCAAAGAGTGTGCGCGTAGTCGATGACCCTGCGTATCCTCCATGGCTCGATATCCCCGGGAAGGGTGCAGTCTGACCCTATTATGAGCTTCTCTCTTCCGGCTTCAGTCACTATGCGGTCGGTCTCTTTCAGTATCTCCTCCTCCGTTCCCTCGACAAGAATGCCCGTCCTGTCATCGAAACCTCCGAGAAGGGTCTTCCCTGGGAAGTACTTCCTTCCTTCTCCTATCCCATATTCGCAGTCGTGCGTATCCCAGTTGACTATATCCGCATCGATTCCGCTGTATAGAGGGAGCCTGATCTGATCCTTGCATATATGCAGTATGCTTATTGCCCCTGTCTCATTGATGCCATCGATGACCATGCTGTCATACTTCCTGACATACTTGGAGAAGATATCCTCTGAGAACCTGTATGCCTCGCCTCCGAGGGCAGCGTAATAGATGCCGTCAGCACCTGCCTTCCTCAGCTCCTGGCAGAGCTCTATCAGGCTCTCTGCAATCACATCAAGTCCCTTTGATACAGCCACCGGATCCTCCCTGAGATGACGGGAGACCATATTCTCAGGATTCTTGAAATTCCCCGGAGTCTCTGTAGCATGGTATGCCGAGACCAGCACGCCATGCACTGTGGCAAAGAGGGGAAGATCAGATGGAAGAGCCTTTCTGATTGCCTTGAATTCCTCGATAAGCCCAGGATACGGGCCTTCGCTGAAAGGAATATGGGAGACTTTCTTCCAGTCCTCAGGTCTCTCGATAGTCTCCCTGATCTGGAACATATGCTCATTCATGACCTTCTGGATATCCGGATTCACCGCATCGTAGAAATCGATATGCGCCTGTATGGCTTTCTCTCCGTACATCGCATCCTGGCTGAAATGGTACCAGAAACCAGATATGATACCGCTATGATTCTCGCCTTTCAGGGTAGCCTGAAGCTTTTCCTTCCTGTCCATAAACCACTTTCGTAATATTACTGATATTATTAAGCTTAACATCACAATTGTCTTTGTCAAGAAAAGAATATCGTCTTTACACTGAAGCGTATGTCTTATACTCTTAACGAGATGGAAAACAGCGGCTCTCTGAAGAAAATGGTCTATGATACGCTCCTTGACGATATCACAAGCGGGAAATTCCGCCCTAATGATATTATCACGGAAGGCTCTCTGACCGAGCGTTTCGGTGTCAGCAAGGCTCCTGTAAGGGAGGCTCTGATAGAGCTCTGCAAGGACAATATCCTGCAAAGCCTCCCTCGTTTCGGATATCAGGTGGTGCCTTTCACCCTGAGGGAGATACTTGATATCCTGAATGTGAGGACGGATATCGAGATCTCGAATCTCAGAAGGGCATTCCCATCCCTCACGGATGAGAAGCTTGAGCAGCTTTCAGATCCGTCATTGTATATTGTGGCAGGGGAGAACGGAGGGATATCCGGGAACTACTACCGGAATTCGCGCTTCCACCTTGTGCTGTGCTCCCTCAGCGGAAATTCATTCGCATACAGCATCCTTGATAGCATACTCAAGCGCTGCTCCCGCTTCTTCGCAGTCTACTATTCCTTTGCCCTGAATAATGATACCGAGTCAAAAGCGTCGTACCACAGAGAGATAGCAGATGCCTTGAGAATCAGGGATCTGGACAAGGCTGCGGCGGCCTTGGAGAAGGATATAGCATCTGTCAAGGAGCATTTCGAGAAGATAATAACGTTCTGATGGCTTGACGATTTTCCAGGATTGAGCATAATCATCATCAGTTACAGCAAAGGCGCTGCAGGTTTGTTCTGCAGTGCCTTTTTCCATATAAGGGAGGAAGTCATGGAGATAGCAGCATCGTCACCGCTCAGCATCATCGGCAAAGAGGAAGTCCGTGGATTGTCAGATAGTCCTTGCTTTCCCGGCAATGAATTCCCCGCTTTTTTTTTGATTGACAACTCTCAGAAACGTGGCAGACTATATTTGTAATATGATTACTAATCTAATCTGTTTCCGATCAAATTTTCTCTTATTCAGCCATTTCAGCTGTTAAGATATATCCATCCCATGGATAGAGGACATGGGGCGGGAAAACTGGAAAAAGGAGGGAGTCCTCTACTCAATTTAGCTTATGAAGAGAATATTGATGCTTGCACTGGTATGCCTTATCGCATTCATGCCTGTATTCGCAGGTGGTTCATCCGATAAAGCATCGGAAGATGGTGTATATCCAGAAGGCCAGCTTCTCATCTGGTCAACAGGCCAGCCGCAGTTCAGAGCACCTTTCTATCAGGAATTCCTCGATAGACAGGGAGATGCCACTGCAAAGGTCACGCTCCATGTAGAGACCATTCCTACGATGGCTGATGGACAGCAGAGAGTCATCATGTACTCGATGGCAGGTGATCAGGAATCGCTTCCGGATGTTATCATGCTCGATACAGTAGGTCTTATCGAGCTTGCGAAGGCCGGACTCCTTCTCGATCAGACAGAGTACTATGAGCCGCAGGCCGATCTCTACCTCGATGGTTCCATCGATGACGCTATCGTGGATGGAAGGATCTATGGTCTTCAGGATTCCGTGCGCCCTCAGCTTCTTTTCTATAATGCTGAGATCTTCGAGAAGTACGATGTCGATCCTGCCATGATGAGCACATTCGATGGCTACCTTGAGGCTGGAAGGCTTCTCAAGGAGAGATCCAACGGAGAGGTCTATCTTTCCTGGATCGATACAACGAACTATACCTGGAGATACTGGGGCAGACGTGGTCTCATGCCGCAGGCGAATGCTAGGATCTGGGATGAGAACGGCAATGTCGTGATCGGATCCGATGAGGGTACGAAGCTTGCTCTCGGCTTCCTTGATCAGCTCAATTCCGAAGGCCTTCTCTACAGGACATCGATGATGCAGCCTCCTATCTACGAGGCAACAGATGATGGAAAGATCGCTACATTCTACATCGGCGCATTCTGGGATGAGTTCCTCAGAAAGAACCTTACGGAGACCGCAGGTGACTGGAGGGTCATGAACGCACCTGTATTCGATGAGATCGGTGTAGGCGGCGCTCCTGTTTCCCAGTATTTCTGCCTTGTTGATACAGGCGACAACGAGTATGAGACCCTTGTACAGGATATGTGGTATGACTGGCAGAACAACAATGAAGCGATCCAGGCAAGAGTCAACAAGCTTGTTGAGCAGAATGGCCCGTATGCCAACCCTGTCTCTAAGGAAGTCCTTGCAGATCCGTTCTGGCAGGCTCCGGAGCCTTTCTATGGCGGTCAGTCATTCAGGAAGGCAGAGTCCGATGGACTCAACAATGCTGCGAAGAACATGGTCGTAACACCGCAGGATGCACAGGCTGATATCATCATAAGCGCCGAGATCGAGAAGTATGTCGCAGGCGAGCAGACGATGGATCAGGCAATCGCGAACATGGACAGCCAGCTCAAGCTCATGATCGGGCAGGCTGAGGTCTGATTATCCTTGCAGTCTGTCCTCCGGGGCAGGCTGCATAACCTGAAAGAAAGGAGGAACAAATGGGCAGAAGAAAAGCTGCAGCGCCATCCGCGGTGAAAAAAGGCGGAGTGCTGGCAACTGTATGGAAGTATCGTGCACCATATCTGTTTATTGCGCCGTTCTTCATCCTCTTCCTTGTTTTCCAGCTCATTCCAGTCATCTGGACATTCGTGATAAGCTTCGCGGACTGGAATGGACTGAGAAACCTCAGATGGGTAGGGTTCCATCAGTATGAGGTTATGTTCCAGGACTATATGTTCAGAGAGGCATTCATGAACAATGTATGGTACTGGATCGTCGCTGTGATCGGAGTCGTTGTCATAGCGCTTATGATCGCAGTCTGTCTCAACAGCCCGCGCCTCAGGGCAAAGAAGGTCTTCCAGACAGTGACCTTCCTTCCATATGTCTGCGCATCTGTCGCAATGGGCCTTATATTCATGATGCTCTTCGATGAGAACGCAGGTCTTATCAATGAAATCATCGTTTCGCTGGGCGGAAAGCGCAGGGCATGGCTGGGAAGCAGCCAGTATGCGAAGATCCCTGTCATAATCCTTTTCATCTGGAGAATAGTTCCGTGGTTCACGATCATCATATACTCAGGTCTTCTCAATATCTCGAAGGAATACTATGAGGCAGCAACGGTTGATGGGGCAGGGGTGCTGCAGCAGTTCTGGTATATAACGATACCGCTTCTGAAGAATATCCTGTTCTTCTGCGCGCTCACGGTTACCATAGATATCTGGAAGATGTTCAATGAGTCCTATACGCTCTCCGGACCGGGAACAAGCAATACATCGCTCTTCCAGCTTGTCTATGAGAATGGCTTCAAGTCATTCAATCTCGGCTATGCATCAGCGCTGAGCGTCATACTGATCCTCGTGCTCCTTGTGATATCGATGATCCAGTACAGGCTCCGCAGAAGCGAAGAGGGGGTGTGATATGGCATCAAAGAACAACAGAGGACAGTCAATCGCAGTCAATGCATTCATGATATTCGTCGTCCTGGTCTGTTTATTCCCCGTGCTCTGGATGTGCTTCATATCCGTCAAGTCCGTCGGTGAGAAGATATCCGGGTTCGCGGCACTGACCATCGAGCATCCGACGCTTGCCAACTTCGGAAGGCTCTTCGAGCTCATACCAGTGTGGACAAACCTTTTCAACAGCGGATTCACGACAGTCCTGGGAACGATTACAACGCTCTTCTTCTGCGCGCTTGCAGGTTTTGCGTTCGCGAAGTACCGCTTCCCCGGCCGCGCAAAGCTCTTCGCATTCGTCGTTGCGACGATGGCTATCAGCGCAGAGGCTGGCGCAATACCTCTTTTCGTCATCATGAGGAAGATGAATCTTATCAACAGCCTCTGGTCCCTGATCATCCCGAGAATCGCGACTGCTGTCGGAATCTTCTATCTTACGCAGTACATAAAGGATGTTCCCGATGAGCTTGTCGAGGCATCGCGTGTTGATGGATGCCGTGAGTTCGGTATCTTCTGGCGTGTCGTGTGCCCTGTCATCAAACCAGCACTCGCTTCCTGGGCATCCCTTACGATGATCGCAAGATGGAACGACTATTTCTGGCCGCTTCTCTTCCTGAACAAGAACTCGAAGTATACGCTGATGGTCTCCGTCTCCATGCTTCCTGTAAGCGACGGGCTCGCAACCCCATGGCAGGTAATACTTGCAGGCTGTACGCTGGTCATACTTCCGGCAATCATACTGTACCTTCTGATGCAGCTTATGCAGAAGGCCGGCAGTTTCTCCGGCGCTGTAAAGGGTTGATGATAATCCCTCTGATAATATCAGGGGGATTTCTGTCAAATTGTGCTGAATTTGCGATTAATTGACTATATTTAATGATTTTATCCTTGAAATTTACCTTAAGATTTTTGTTGACAACTCGCAAAACTGAGTCATACTGGAATCAGTACTGGTAATATCAGAGAACATGTTACCGGTTAAGGAGCAGATATGAATAAGAAAGAGCGCGTTATCGCAGCAATCAAGCATGAAAGCGTTGATTACGTACCATGTGGATTCTCACTCCATTTCCCTCATGACAAGGCATTCGGGGAAGCTGGTGTGAAGTCTCATCTTGATTTCTTCCGTGAGAGCGATACGGATATCATAAAGATAATGAATGAGAACCTTGTGCCATACGTCGGCGAGCTCACAAGCCCTGCCGAGTATGAGAGACTCGTAAGGGGATTCTCGATGAAGTCCGATTTCATGCAGGCACAGGTGGATTTCGTGAAGGCCATCATGGACAAGGCTGACAGCAATGCATTCTCGATCGGTACGCTTCACGGCGTGACCGCCTCTTCCATCCACCCGATGGAGAAGATGGGCATCAGCTATGACAGAACGAGGGAGCTTCTTGTCCAGTATCTCAGAGAGGATCCTGAGAAGATGCAGAGCGCAATGCAGAGAATCACCGATGTGATGTGCGATCTCGCAAGGACATATATCGAGCTTGGCGTTGATGGCGTCTACTATGCAGCTCTTGGTGCGGAGAAGAGATACTTTACGGATGAGGAGTTCGAGAAGTGGATCGCACCGATGGATAAGCAGATCCTCAAGGCAATCAAGGAAGCCGGCGGCTATGCCTTCCTGCATATGTGCAAGGATAAGCTCAACATGGAGCGCTATGCATCGTACGCAGATCTCTGCGATGTTGCCAACTGGGGTGTATATGCTGCTCCATATTCGCTCGAGGAGGGCAGGAAGCTCTTCAAGGGCAAGACAATCATGGGAGGCCTTCCTGACAGGCATGGCGTTCTTGTGGATGGAACGGATGCCGATATCGAGAAAGCGGTCAGGGATGTCATCACATCATTCGGAAAGACCGGATTCATACTCGGTGCCGACTGCACTCTGGCAACCGAGCAGGATATGCATAAGCTGTCAGTAGCAATCTCTGCCTGCAGAAACTGCTGAACTCTACGGAGGCTCTATGGGAAAGTATGTTCTTAGAAGACTGCTTGTTGCCATTCCTACATTCATAGGGATAACAGTTCTTGTCTTCTTCCTGTCTTATTTAGCGCCAGGCTCACCGCTGGAGATGCTCTTCATGGATTCCAATGCGGATGCCCAGGTCATGGCGGATATGGAGGCGAGGTTAGGCCTCGACCAGCCTGTCTATATTCAGTACTTCAGATGGGTAGGGCAGCTTTTCCAGGGCAATCTCGGATTCTCATACAGGACGGGCCTTCCTGTATGGGATATGGTTGCGGAGAGGATAGGACCGACGCTGCTCATCACTATAGCATCATTGGTCCTTTCCGTGCTCATAGCGATACCGCTCGGAGTGATGTCCGCGTATAAGCCGTATTCAGGCTGGGATTATTTCTCATCGGGTCTGTCGTTCATAGGAGCGGCAACCCCTAACTTCTTTGCTGGTCTTGTATTCATATATCTTCTTTCCGTGAAAGTGAATATATTCCCCAGCAGCGGTATGTATGACAGTGCAGGGGCCCATACGTTCCTTGATCTTGTCCATCATATGGTCCTTCCGACGCTTGTCCTTTCGATACAGCAGATCGGAAGCCTTATCAGACAGACGAGGGGAAGCGTTCTCGAGGTTCTGCAGGATGACTACATCCGCACAGCCCGTGCAAAGGGCTGCCTTGAGAGCAGGGTGCTCTTCCGCCACGCTCTCCGCAACTCCCTTTCCCCTGTCATCACGAGAATAGGATCGATGATCCCGTTCCTCGTCGGAGGCGCTGTTGTCACTGAGCAGCTCTTCTCATGGCCAGGACTGGGAAGCCTCATGGTCCTTTCGATCAATTCGCGTGACTATCCTGTGATAATGGGAATCACAGTCGTCATCGCAGTTGCCGTTCTCATCGGCAATCTCATCATAGACCTGATCTACAGTGTGCTTGATCCGCGCATCAGGTACAGTAAGTGAGGAACATATCATGAAGAAGGAAAAAGGAATCAAGGGATCTTACTTCCAGGATGTCGTGGAGAGATTCCTCCATCATAAGCTTGCCGTATTCGCGCTGTTCTTCCTTGCTGTGGAGATCCTTGTCGTCATATTCCTCCCGATGATCCTTGGGCTTGACCCCTATTCAATCGATGTGATGGCATTCGGCAAAGGGCCTTCGGATACCCATCTCATGGGAACGGATGATGTGGGACGCGATATGTTCGCCCGCATAATCTATGGAGGAAGGGTATCGCTGACAGTCGGCATATTGTCTGCGGTCATCAGCCTTATAGTAGGAATACCGCTTGGTCTTATCGCAGGTTATTTCCGCGGTAAGAGCGAGATAATCGTCATGCGTCTTGCTGATATCTTCATGTCATTCCCGTCGATGATCCTCATACTCGTTCTTGCATCGGTCCTCGGACAGTCGATCGTTACGATCACCGTTGTCATCGGTGTCCTTGGCTGGCCTGATTTCGCGAGGCTCATATATGCAAGCACGCTCTCTGTCAGGGAGAAGGAGTATGTTGAATCGGCGAAGGCAATCGGAACCAAGACCCATAACATCATACTCAGATATATCGTTCCAAATGCATCGGCGCCTGTGATCATCGCATTCACATTCAGGACAGCCCAGGCGATCATAACGGAGTCCTCGCTCTCGTTCCTCGGCCTTGGGGTCCAGCCCCCTGCCGCATCGTGGGGAAACATCCTCTACTATGCACAGTCGATAAGCGTTCTTGCCAACAAGCCCTGGATGTGGGTTCCTGCGGGCATCATCCTGATAATCACCGTACTGTGCATCAACTTCCTCGGCGATGGCATCAGGGATGCACTCGATACAAAGATGAGCGTATAAAAAGAATTACCATATACGGAGGTTCGAATGAAACATAGCAGAATATCAATCATTGCTCTGGTTCTCATGCTCGTACTGTCGGTATCTCTCTTTGCGGGAGGTTCCTCAGATAAGCAGCCAGCTCAGGCAGCACCTGCTCCAGCAAGGCAGCCGAGCAAGACCATCACACTTGCGATGGTATCGCCATGGGACAGCTTCATACCGTTCGAGACGACAAGCTCATACTCTGATGTCGTCCTCGATCTTATGTATGACAAGCTGTTCTACCTCAAGGCTGATGGCACATATCTTCCGCGTCTTGCCACAAGCGTGGATGTGAATGAGGATTCCACTGTCCTTACCTTCCATCTCAGAGAGGATGCGAAGTGGGCAGATGGTGAGCCTGTCACAGCAGATGATGTCGTCTTCACAGCGCATCTCTATACATCTCCAAGCGTGAATGCGCTGAGAAAGAACAACCTTGAGCCATTCGCAGGCTTCGGTGAGGGAGATGGTTCTCTCCAGGTAGAGGCTATTGATGAGCACACAGTTGCCTTCACTCTCCGCGAACCGACCAATGTCGATTACCTTCTCTTCAACAAGTTCAGGGATTTCTACATTCTTCCGCAGCATCTTCTCGGCGATGTGCCTCTTGCTGACATCAGGAGTGCTTCCTACTGGGCATCTCCTATCGGATCAGGTCCGTGTCTCTTCCAGAGCCAGATCAGCGGCGAGAGAATCGAGTTCGTTCCCAATCCGTATTACTATCAGATGAACGGAAACTGGGAGAAGTTCGTTCTCCGTGTAGTACCTACAGGAAACCTCCTCGCAGGTCTTATGAACGGTGAGATCGATGCCCTCGCAGGCAATGTCGGATCGCTCCAGCTTTCAGACTGGGATATGGCACAGCAGCAGCCAGGCCTTGTATGCATGGCAGCTCCTTCCGTTGCTTACCAGTACATGGCAATCAATACTCAGCATCTTTCACCTGCGATCAGAAGAGCTGTGAACATGGCAATGAACAGACAGCTCATAATCGATGGTCTTCTCCAGGGAGAGGGTGTTGCTGCATACGGTCCTGTTGCTCCTAACAACATCTACTACAATCCTGAGATCGAGGAGCCATATAATCCTGATGGAGCAAGGGCGATACTTGCAGAGGAAGGATGGGATCCTAACCGCACTCTCATAATGAGTGTCCCGACAGGAAATGCGACACGTGAGCAGGCTGCTATCATCATCCAGCAGAATCTCGCTGATGTAGGCATCAAGACGCAGATCCAGACTGCTGATTTCGCAACCCACCTCAATAAGGTAAGGGCAGGAGACTATGACTTCGGCTTCATCGGCTCCAGCGGTTCTCCTGATCCATCGGAGTGCGTGATCAACTTCAATCCGGATCATATGAACAACTTCTCGCAGCTCACTGACTACACGATCTTCGAGACAGGCGATAAGGGCGGACATGTCTTCACTTTCGAGGACAGGAAGGAAGCATATGATGAGTATCAGAGGCTTATCAGGGAGTATGTGCCATTCGCGTTCATGTACTTCGAGAATATTCTCTATGCTCATACCACACGTGTTGAAGGCATAACGGATGTCCAGGACTATACCCAGCTCAATAGGGATGTCTGGAACTGGACTATTGTCGAGTAATGTTATTTCTGGCTCTCCTCTCCGGAGGAGGGTCATCAGAGGTTTGAAATGAGTCATCTCCTGGAAATCAGCAATCTATCGGTCAGCTTCCTCGTCAGGAAGAAATGGCTTCAGGCCGTTACCGGCGTAAGCTTCTACGTCGATCAGGGTGAAACACTTGGAATCGTAGGCGAATCAGGCTGCGGAAAGAGCGTGACATCGATGTCAATGCTCCATCTCCTGCCCAAGACCACTTCACGCATTGATTCCGGTTCCGTCATCTTCGATGGAACTGATATTGCAGGGTACAGCGATAAGGAGATGAGCCGCATCCGCGGTCGCCGTATCTCCATGATATTCCAGGACTCGATGACCTCTCTCAATCCTGTGATGACCAACGGTGCGCAGCTTGTCGAAGCGATAAGATGCCACGACAGGGATATTGGGAAGAAGGAGGCTGAGGAGAAAGCCATATCGTACCTTGCAAAGGTCGGTATTCCTTCGCCTGAGAAGAGATTCAGGGAGTATCCCCATCAGCTTTCAGGCGGCATGAGGCAGCGTGTAATGATCGCAATGGCTCTTATCCAGTCTCCTTCGATCCTGATAGCGGATGAGCCTACTACAGCCCTTGATGTGACAATACAGGCCCAGATACTGGAGCTTATGCAGGAGCTGAAGGCCACATCGAATGTGTCGATAATGCTCATCACCCATGATATGGGAGTCGTTGCGGAGATGGCTGACAGGGTCATGGTCATGTATGCGGGAAACGTGATGGAGGTTGCTTCGACAAAGGAGATTTTCTCCCGCCCGATGCATCCATATTCCCAGGGCCTTCTTGCCTCGATTCCGCGTCCTGACAAGACTGTGGGAAAGCTTTCATCGATTGAGGGAACTGTCCCGACGCTGCAGAACATGCCTAAAGGCTGCAGGTTCTCAACGCGCTGCGGGAAGTGCACGTCAAAGTGCATCGAGTCATGTCCTCCGCTCTTCAGGAAGGATGGCCATGATGTGAGATGCTGGCTCTATGCTGACGGGGAGGTTGTAGATGGAACATCTTGCTGAGGTAAGGAATCTTAAGAAGTACTATCCTGCGAAGAAGAAGCTCTTCAAGGAGAGACAGTATGTCAAAGCCGTCGATGATGTCTCCTTCTATATCGATAAGGGAGAGACCTTCGGCGTAGTAGGCGAGTCCGGATGCGGCAAGTCCACGCTCTGCAAGACGATGATAAGGCTGATCGAGCCGACTGGCGGCAATGTGCTCTTCAATGGAAAGGATATCGCAACGCTCTCTCCTGAGGAGATGCGCCTGATGAGGAGGCATATCCAGATAATCTTCCAGGATCCGTATGCTTCCCTCAATCCGAGAATGACGGTCCGGGAGCTCATAAAGGCTCCTCTTGATATCTTCTCCGATGCTTCCGAAGAGGAGAAGATGGCGGAGGTGTTCTCTGCAATGGAGCTCGTAGGACTCAATAGGGAGTTCATGAATAAATACCCCCATGAGTTCTCTGGAGGGCAGAGGCAGAGGATAATGATCGCAAGAGCCCTGATTCTCCGTCCCGAGTTCGTGTGCTGCGATGAGCCAGTGTCCGCTCTCGATGTCTCAGTCAGGGCACAGGTCCTGAATCTGATGAAGGATCTTCAGGAGAAGCTCTCCTTGACATATCTCTTCATTTCCCATGATCTCAGTGTCGTCCGGTATCTATGCGACAGGATCGCGGTCATGTATCTCGGCCGCATTGTCGAGATTGCTGAGAAGGATGAGCTTTATGACAATACATTCCATCCATATACGAAATGCCTTATTTCATCGATCCCGATTCCGGATCCTGATGTCAGAAGGCATGCAATGATACTGGAAGGCGATGTCCCAAGTCCGTACAATCCGCCATCTGGCTGCCATTTCCATACTAGATGCCCATATGCGAAGAAGGAGTGCAGCGAGCGCTATCCGGAGTTTAGGGAGATTGTGCCAAAGCACTTCGTTGCCTGCCATTTTGCAGAGGAGATAAAGGAGGGCAGAGTATGACAAGCATGGAAAAGTGGTGGAAGGACCACTCTGATGAATTTCTCGATGATTTCAGGACTCTCATCTCCATTCCAAGCGTGAGCGTTGAGGACAAAGGCAATGCAGAGTGCCCATATGGCAGGCCCTGTGTTGATATCCTCAATGCTGTCGGCAATATCGTGAAGCGCTTCGGCTTCGAATACAGGATCGACTCGAATCAGTATGGGCTCCTCAGCTGGAAGGGCAGAAGCGATAAGACAATAGGTCTCTTCAGCCATATGGATGTTGTTCCTGCAGGACCTGGCTGGACATACCCTCCGTTTGAGCTCACTTCCTTTGAGGATATACTCATCGGACGCGGGACGGGGGACAACAAAGGACCTGCTCTCGCTGTCATCTATGCCTTGAGGTATCTTAAGGAGACGGGGTATCAGCCGGAGCATACGATAATCCAGTTCTTCGGTGTGAATGAGGAGTGCGGCATGGAGGATATAAAGTTCTTTGCAAAGCGCAATCCAATGCCTGAGTTCTCTCTTATTCCCGATTCATCATTCCCTGTCTGTTATGGAGAGAAGGGCATCCTGGAGATTGATGCCAGCCATCCGATCGGAGATGATTCCCTGATCATCTCATGGAAATCCGGCGTGGCTTCAAACTCCGTTCCTGCATTGGCTGAGGCTGAGCTCAGGATGGATGCAGGAAAGCTCTCATCTTCTCTGAATGATGATAGGATTGCAGTAGAGGACAGAGGAAACGGCAGATGCTCTGTGACAGCCAGCGGAATCGCTGCCCATGCAGCATTCCCTGAGGGATCTGAAAGCGCTCAGAATATACTTTGCAAGGCGCTTCTTTCATCAAAGCTTTTCCCTGCATGCGACAACACACTCTTTTCCGATATCCTTTCACTCTTCTCCGATTATTACGGGAAGGGCATAGGTGTTCCTTATGAGGATGGGATTTCCGGAAAGCTTACCCATGTCGGAGGTTTCTCCTCACTTGAGGATGGGGTATTCCATCAGAATATAAACATCAGGTACACGATCACAGCTGTCTATGACAGGATGATCGCATCCATAACGGATACCCTTTCTTTCCATGGCTTCTCCATCGACAGGGCGGAAGGCAGCCTCCCTATGTATGTAGACAGGTCCCTTCCTATCATCGATAAGCTAACCCAGATATGCAATAAAGAGCTCTCGATGGATCTCAAACCCTATGTGATGGGTGGCGGCACATATGCCAGACAGCTTAGGAATGCAGTCGGCTTCGGGCCAGGGATTCCGGGGGATTCCGAGTTCTTCGGTCCGGAGCGTGGCAGGGGTCATCAGCCGGATGAGTACATATCGAGGCATAAGCTGGATGTTGCATTCAGTGTCTATGTCTCATCGATTCCAGAGGTGGATGGATTCTTCAGGGTCTGATGATGGAAACAGCAGGAACACTCAAGAAATCCGTATATAATGCGCTGATGAAGGATATCATCAGGGGAGATCTCTCTGCCAATGATATAGTGACGGAAAGCTCCCTCATAAAACGCTTCTCAGTAAGCAAGGCTCCTGTGAGGGAAGCTCTGATAGAGCTATGCAAGGACGGCTTTCTCAAAAGCCTTCCCAGATTCGGATACCAGGTAGTGCAATGCTCTGTGCAGGAGATAATGGAGATGCTTGATGTGAGGGAGGACCTTGAGATAGGGAATCTCAAGAGGTGTTTCCCGTATCTTGCAGCTGACAGCCTTTCCATCTTCCGCGAGAACGAGGATGAGTGGGCAAAGGACAATGACTCCAATAGCGATATCTATGGCAATTATTACCGCAACCAGCGCTTCCATCTGATGCTCTGCTCATTGAGCGGCAACAGATATATGTACCGTGCGCTGGATACGGTGCTCAGGGACAGTGCCAGATTCTTCGCAACGTACTATTCATCTGCCTGGGATAACGAAAGGGAGTCCAAAGGCAAGTACCATCATATGATCCTGGATGCTCTTGGAGCAGGGAATCTGTATGATGCATGCGCATATCTTTCAAAGGATATAAACGCTGTAAAGGATGAGATAAGAAAGGTGATTTCCTAGGAGGAATATAATGGATAGAGATGGGATTTATACAGCAATACTCAAAGAAGAGCTTGTTCCAGCCCTTGGCTGCACAGAGCCTATCGCGCTTGCATATGCCTCTGCTGAGTGCAGGAAGCTTCTCGGGGTTCTGCCGGAGAAGGCAACTGCCGAGTGCAGCGGGAATATCATAAAGAATGTGAAGAGCGTCATCATCCCGAATACAGGAGGGATGAAAGGCATAGAGGCTGCTGTCGCTGCAGGTATGATCGGCGGGGATGCATCCAGAGGACTCGAGGTCCTTTCCGCAGTGAGGGAGGAAGAGCTTCCTGAGATAAGGAAATACATTGCTGAGAAGCGTGTATCCGTGAAGCTCCTTCATACCACAGCGACGCTTCATTTCATCATCACTATGGAAAAGGGGAATGAAAGCGCTTCTGTCGAGGTCATCCATCAGCACACGAATATAGTGAAGAAGATCAAGAATGGAGAGGTTGTCTTCCAGAAGGATTCATCATCAGAGGAGAATATGAATGAATCCCTCACTGACAGATCAGTTCTCAGCGTTGATGGCATCATCGAGTTCGGAGAGACAGCAGATCTCTCGCTCTTTGCTCCTATAATCGAGGAGCAGATCAGGTGCAACAGCGCCATCTGCGAAGAGGGGCTTAAGAACAAATGGGGCGTGAACATCGGCCAGTACCTTCTTGAAACAAGGGAGAAGGACTTCATAACGGAGGCCAAAGCCACTGCGGCAGCCGGTTCTGATGCAAGGATGAGCGGATGTGTCTATCCTGTTGTCATAAACTCAGGAAGCGGCAATCAGGGGATCACTGTTTCAGTTCCTGTCATTGTCTACTGCCGCCGCAACAGCATCGGGCATGAGAAGCTTGTCAGAGCACTTGCTATAAGCAATCTCATCGCAATCCATCAGAAGACAAGAATCGGAAGACTCTCTGCATACTGCGGGGCTGTCAATGCCGCCTGCGGGGCCGCAACTGCCATAACATGGCTTCAGGGAGGGACAAGGGAGCAGATCAATGAGACAATCACGAATACCCTTGCCACGATCTCCGGAATGGTTTGCGATGGAGCAAAGCCATCATGCGCTGCGAAGATATCATTGGCGCTTGAGGCTGCGATGATGGGGCATGACCTTGCGATGGAGGATGACAACTTCCTTCCTGGTGACGGGATTGTCAAAGGCGATGTCGAGTCGACGATCATCGGTGTCGGAGAGATAGCAAGCAAGGGCATGGTCTCTACAGATGAGACTATTCTGAGCGTCATGGTCAATGATTGATGATCACATCTCAATCAATAAATCATTTTCTACCTATTTCCGCACCAGTTCTTGGTGCGGTTCTTTTCATGGAATATGAACCTTTCTATCTGCTGGTTCATGATTTTTCCATATGAAAATCGGCGTGGAAAACAAACTTTTCCACAGTTTTCATCAGCCGGAAATGTGACTTTTCCATAATTTGTATATCTGCTTTTGTTCCATGTTTTTCATAGCGGATTCTTTCTTGATAACCATTCTTGCATGATGATAGGATAATTATGGCACTGCCATAGAATGGTGGGTGGTAGCCTCTCGGATCGTCTATCGGATATCGGGAGGCGTTGCCTCTCGATTCTCTGCAAAGATGAAGAAGGAGGTGATGTCGAGTGAGTGATTATGAATTGCTGATGGTTGTAATTGCAATCATCGGTCTTGTAATAGCAGTCATAAGATAAGCCGCCCTGCTTTAGCCAGATAGGACGGCTTAGTCGTACTTAATTAGCTGAGGCTACCACTCATCGGCAGTGCCTCTCTACGTATATAGTTTACATGTTTTCCCGGAAAAGTGAATAGGACATAGACATGACATGTATAGTTTAATATGCTCCATGCTTCCAGATTTACATCAGCGTGATCTCTAGGCCTATGTATTGATTTTCTGCCATCAGATGCATAATTCACTGGAAAAGCCATTGAAAAGGCTGTACAGTGCTTTGGGAGGGGGTTGATGTGGGACATCCAGGAGTTCAGAAATGTGTCTATACAAGATATATGGGTGCTTTTAAAGGAAGAGCATTGGTTCAATTTGTAGGTAATATGCCCATATCATTCATTAATGAACACGGGCTTAATATATGCAAGATCAAATACAACCGCCAGACTATTACATTATTCCTGAATCCATCTGAAGAATTCGGTAACATATATATTAGTCGTAATACATACTTATGCATTGTAAAACTTCTGATTGAATTCATGGACTATACAGGGATTGTAGAGAATAAAGGATTGAAGCATGAATTTCAGAATACAGGTAAATGCTATCGAGAAAAAGAACCTAAAAAGAAAAACAAGGTAAAGCATTCAAAGTGGAAGAAGAACTACCCCGATACTGTACCGGGATTTAAGATTCCCGGATACAGAAGAAACGTAGGATTATGGAGCTAATCTGATGGATCAGGATTATCCGGCTGTCTTATAGATTCGCCCTCAAAGGTATATGTCTGTCTGATAAGCTCATACATCCTGTCTATTGTTTTATATGTCTTTGCTTTGGACAGTCCGTAGGATAGTAGTAGAAAATGCTCATTGTTTTCACTTATGATTTCCTGTATGACTGAGCGCGATAAGACGATCTTCGATATCATCGATAAGCACTATCCTGAGGAGATTTCCTTTCTCCCTGTTATATCCCCGTTCAGATTTCTTATCACTGTCATGCTTTCAGCATCCACGACGGACAGGCAGGCGGAGAAGGCTGCCGAGGCGCTTTTCTCTGTATTTCCTGATGAGAAAGCGATAGCTTCTGCAGATGTATCTGAAATCGAGGTTCTGATCAGGAGCGCGGGGCTGTCGAAAGCGAAGTCGAGGAATATAAAGGGGACTGCTGAAGCTGTTTCCGTATCCGGTATTCCCGATACGATGGCTGGTCTTATGTCATTGCCTGGGGTGGGGGAGAAGACCGCATCATGCTATATGCACAGCATTCTCAATAGACCTGCTGTGATAGCTGATACCCATTTCGTGCGAGTTGCAGCCCGGCTTGGATTCACCGATACAGTTGACAGGAATAAATCCGCAACGGAGATCCGAGAGCGCTTTCCTGAGAATATGTGGTCGCGTCTCTCAATGGCTCTCAACCTCCATGGACGCGTGGTCTGCCATGCAAAGCCTGACTGCCAGTCATGCCCTGTTTCCGCTATCTGTCCCTCTTCAGAGGCCTGAATCTGATGATCCTTGATGATGACCAGTCCGTCTCGATAAGGGCGATGCCTTTTATCTTCGCTTTCTCTTCGGGAAAGAGATAGTCGCTGGTTTTTCCGCTGCATGAGATGAATATCCCGGCATCTGGGGACAATGCGGAGAGCCGGGAATCGTCTATCGGGAGGATAGTGATCCCATTGTGTATTGCTGCTTTCTTATCAGGAGAGAATATACCATTCCCTATATTGATATCCCCGTCTATCGCATCAAGCTCAGGCAGTATTATGCATGGCGGAAGAAGATAGAATCCCCAGTCGCCTGTGGCTTTATAGTAATCCCTCTCTATCCTTCGCCATTGGAGTCTTGATCCCTCTTCGAGCGTGAGGATTGAAAACCGCTTCATCAGGCTTTTGTGTAGAGTGCCTGTGAGCTTACGCCCTGGAGTCTTCCGAGCTTTCCTGAAAGCGCGCTGATCGTATCGCTGGGCGCATCGACCACAACGCTGATGATGCTCAGCCCTCTTTCATGGTATGGCAGGCCCATTCTACCGATGATGTACTCAGAGTACTGATGCAGAAGGCTGTTCACATTCTCTGCCTGGCTTTTGTCCTCAACGATGATTCCGATTACAGCGATTCTGCTATCTGCATTGCTCTCCATGATATATGCCTCCATAGCTATCTTCAGAAGTTTCCATCGGTTGGTCAAGATAGTGGTTTACAAAAGACCGCCGTTGCGGTATAGTCTCAGAGTTGTGACTGGTATCTGCCATGCTCCTGGCAGCGTGCCTCTCTTAAAAGAACTCAATTCAAGGTGGATGATAACATGGCTAGAAGATGCGAAATCTGCGGCAAGGGAACTATTTCCGGATCCGTTGTACCCCGCAAGGGACAGGCTAAGAAGAAGGGTGGTGTCGGTCAGCATATCGGTGTGACGAAGAAGCGCACATTCAAGCCGAATCTTGTTTCGGTCAAGGCTCTTATCAATGGCACTCCAAGGACTATCAAGGTCTGCACACGCTGCCTGAGAAGCGGACTTGTAGAGAAGGTCGTATAAGACCTCCCGCCGCTTGTTTGAGAAGGCTCCCTCCGGGGAGCTTTCTGCATCTCATATGCTCCTGTTGCATTATTCTGCCATAGCTCTTGTTGAAAAAGGCGTGAAAAGTATACGATTAGAGCAATTCGGCAGGAGGAATGATGGCATCCGTACATGTTCATGCGCTTGAAGGCGCAATGCTCACATCAAGTCAGGGAGCTCAGAAGCTTTTCAATATATACAGCAGCGAGAGTGCTGATACCCAGGTTTTCGTTATATCACCGGTGGCGGTATCGGATCTTTCTATGGATAGTCTGATCGCATCTGCAGCAGCCAGGGATGAGAAGCTCTGGTCGAGGCTTGAGAAGAGCCAGAATGCCTGGGAGGAGACAGCATCATCGATCCTCGGGGATGGCAATGAAGGCTCTGTCACCGACAGCATGGATAAGTCCTTCTCGGAGATCGAGGACGTGCTCCGCGCGCTCTGGATCCTGGAGGATGCCCCGGATGCTGCAAGAAAGCATCTGTCAGAGCTTACAGGTTCCTTTCTTTCCCTTATCCTTAATGCCTATTTCATATCAAAGGGCGCAGAGTCTGCCGTTCTGGATGCCTCAGAGGCAGTGAAGGGAAGTTCGCTTCCCTCAGGCGTTGTCCTCGTCTCAGGGAATCTGTACTCTGCTCCGGGGTCTGCCGATGCATCAGGAAAGGTCCATGGAGATGGTGGTAGCGAGTATACTGCATCTTTGATTGCAGCTATGCATAATGGCTCGCTGACATTCTGGAATTCGCGTTCTCTCCTGTGCTCTGCATCGAGAAGCGATGTTCCTGCTTCCAGCGTTATTGAGCACCTTACATATGATGAGGCAACGGAGCTTTCGTTCTTCGGTGCGCCTATAATCCATCCGCAGTCATTCCTGCCTGCTGTACAGCGTTCGCTGCCGATCCATCTCAGATACTGGGGAGAGCCGGAGAACAAAGGCACTCTTGTTTCCAGGGAGACCTACCCGGATGAGAAGACATCGGTCAAGGCATTCTCCGTTGTCCGCCGTGTTGCGCTCATGAACGTAGAGGGCTCAGGTATGTCAGGTGTGCCAGGTTTCTCTTCGCGCCTCTTCACTGCTCTCCGCAGGGAGGGGATATCCGTAATCCTCATATCACAGGCCTCTTCGGAGTATTCCATCTGCTTCGCAGTCCCCCAGAAGGAAGCGCAGAGCGCAGAGAAGACGATAAGAAGGGAGTTTGCAGAGGAGATCGGCAATGGCAGCATCGCTTCTGTGACAACTGAGAGCGATCTTGCGATACTTGCCGCAGTAGGCGAGGGAATGCCGGGTCATATCGGTGTTGCAGGCAAGTTCTTCTCGTCCCTCGCCAGGGCCGGTGTGAATATCAGGGCGATAGCCCAGGGGTCAAGCGAGCGGAATATCAGCGCAGTTATAAAGAGCAGCGAGAGCGGTAAGGCTCTGAGGTCACTGCATTCCTCGTTCTTCCTCTCTGCCCAGACTCTCTCAATCGGTCTTTTCGGTCCAGGGAATATCGGAGGAACACTTCTTGATCAGCTTGCAGCTGAGAGCGAGAGGCTCCGCCGTGAGTTCGATCTCGATATCCGCATAAGGGGAATCGCTACATCGAAGAAGATGCTTCTCTCCGAAAGCGGCATAGATCTCTCGGCATGGCGGGAGGAGTTCAGCAAGAAGAGCGTGGTATACAACGAGGAGGTATTCCTCTCTCATATAAATGCAGCCTACTATCCCCATGCAGTCCTTGTTGACTGCACCTCCTCCGAGGAGAGGGCAAGGCAGTACAGGAAGTATATCGATATGGGCTTCCATGTGATAACCCCGAACAAGAAGGCAGGATCAGGGCCATATGACTATTATGAGAAGCTGATGGCATCTGCGCTCCGCACTGGCAGGAAGTTCCTATATGAGACGACGGTAGGTGCAGGCCTGCCTGTCATCTGCACCCTCAAGGATCTCAGGGAGACCGGTGATACAGTATACAGGATCGAGGGAATGGTATCCGGAACGCTTGCATGGCTCTTCTCCATGTATGATGGCACCGTTCCGTTCTCATCGCTTGTCCTCAAAGCCAAGGAGCTTGGATTCACTGAGCCGGATCCAAGGGATGATCTTTCTGGGATGGATGTTGCGAGAAAGACTGTCATCCTTGCCCGTGAGCTTGGGTACAGGACCGAGGTCTCAGATATCAACGTGGAGTCGCTTGTCCCTGAGTCATTGAGGAATGTGCCGAAGGATGAGTTCCTGTCACGTCTTCCTGAGATAGACGATCATATGCTTGCTCTATATGAAGATGCAGCGAAGAAAGGCATGAAGCTGAGGTATGTTGGGAAGGTTGAGGACGGGGTGTGCTCTGTCTCGCTTTCCGAGTATCCTGCAGATCATCCGTTCTCCACTGCAAGCGGGACGGACAATGTGATCGCATTCACCACGGCACGCTATAACAAGGAGCCGCTGGTCATAAAAGGACCAGGAGCTGGGCCGGAGGTCACAGCAGGCGGCGTCTTTGCTGATATACTCCGCTTAAGCGCGTATCTCGGCTCAAGGATATAGGAGGAGATGATGAAGTACGTTTCAACAAGATCAATAGGCGGCGATGGATTCACGGCATCAGATGCCATACTTACAGGCCTTGCTCCGGATGGAGGTCTTTTCATCCCTGAGAGCATACCCCGCATCCCAGAGGATTTCACCCTTTCAAAGGGTGCCTGGTATGCGATGTATCAGGCTATGAAGCCATATTTTGAAGGTGATGAGCTCGAGGAGAGCCTTGAGGAGATCGCAAGGAATGCGTTCTCATTCCCTGTTCCTTTCTTCAGCAATGAAGGAAAGGACACGCTGGAGCTCTTCTATGGTCCGACTGCGGCGTTCAAGGACTTCGGAGCCCGTTTCCTGGCTTTCTCCATGGAGAAGCTTCTTGAGAAGCGGAACAGGGATCTCTGCATCCTCGTTGCGACGTCCGGAGATACAGGGGGCGCAGTGGCCTCTGCCTTCCATAACAGGGAGCATCTCTCGGTGAAGGTCCTTTTCCCTAAGGGCCGTGTAGCTGAAAGACAGCAGAAGCAGCTTACATGCTGGGATGGGAATATCGAGAGCTATGAGGTTGACGGTACCTTCGATGACTGCCAGAAGATGGTCAAGGAAGCTTTTATGGACAGGTCCATCTCAGGCCTTTCAAGCGCCAACTCCATAAATCTGGGACGGCTTCTCCCGCAGATGGCCTACTATGTATATGCCTCATCGCTCTATAAGGCGAAGTACGGGAAGGAAGCTGTGTTCATCATCCCCTCTGGCAATGTCGGGAACTCGACTGGAGCTTTCTGGGCGAAGGCTATGGGCGCTCCTATAAAGAGCATCGTGCTTGCTGTGAATGCCAACAGGACCATCCCTGATTATCTTGAGACAGGGGAGTACAGGCCACGGCCATCTGTTGAAACCCTTGCGAATGCTATGGATGTCGGAGCCCCGTCGAATATGGAGAGGCTCTTTGCCATGTTCCCCTCCATAGAGGAGTTCAGGGACAATGTGCGTTCGTTCTCTGTCTCAGATGATGAGATAAGGAGGACAATCGGCGAGGAGGCTGCAGAGAAAGGCCATATCATCTGTCCGCATACAGCATGCGGAGAGCGTGTGAGACGCGATCACTATTCTTCAGATGATACAGTTGTTGTAGCCACTGCCCATCCTGCGAAGTTCGATAAGATCGTCGAGCCGATCATCGGAAAGGAGATCCCTGTGCCTTCCGCTCTCTTTGATATCCTTCAGAAACCGAACATGTCGAAGAGCATAGGCACGGATTATCATGAGCTCTTCTGATTGATCACCATGCTATCGGGGACTGGCCTGTCCTGATCAGGAAGTCATTGCACTTCCTGAAATGGCCGTTCCCGAAGAAGCCGCGGTATGCGCTCAGCGGGCTTGGATGGGCCGATTCGAGTATGAGATGTGCCTGCGATGAGATAAGAGCCTTCTTGCTCCGTGCATAGCTTCCCCACAGCATGAATACTTTGGGGCGTGGGTCATCCCCGAGGGCTTTTATCGCATTATCCGTGAATCGTTCCCATCCCTTTCCAGCATGGGATGCAGCCCTATGGGCCTGTACTGTCAGCGTGCTGTTGAGAAGAAGCACGCCATCCTTTGCCCAGCGCGAGAGATCAGAGGACCAGTGCGCCTCATTGAATCCCTCATCTTCAAGCTCCTTCTTTATATTCTGAAGGGAAGGAGGCTCCGGTGTTCCTTCCCTGACCGAGAACGACAGTCCCATAGCCTGTCCGGGCTCATGGTACGGATCCTGTCCGACTATTATGACCTTCGTCTCATTGAATGGCGTGAGGCGGAATGCATTGAATATCTCATTCATCGGAGGATAGATGGTCTTTGTGGAATACTCTGATTTCAGGAACTGCCTGAGGTTCAGGTAGTACTCCTTATTCTGCTCTATATCGAAAAGAGGCTGCCAGTCATTGCCAACATTTATCATAAGATGATGCTCTGACAATACATCGAGCGCGTCAAGTGCTATAATCCTGCTATGGAACAGGCTGAAGAGTATATCAGGAAGGAAGTCCGTAGGCTGTACTGGGAGCTGGATGAGAACTGTGCGCGGACAACTCTCCGCATCCTTTCCCGCCTTACCGGGGTCAGGATTGAGGATCAGACGCTCATTGCGGCATCCGGAATGCATGGAGCCGGGGGATATGGAGCTCAGTGCGGGCTGGTCGAGGGTGCGCTGATGTTCCTTGCGGTCATTGCTGAAAGCAGAGGCTATGAGGATATACCAGGGCTCTGCAGGAGATTCGCAGGGGAGTATGAAGCGGCATTCGGTTCCCTCAGATGTTCCGATCTCAGACCAGGGGGATTCTCAGAGGATGATCCACCTCATCGCTGTGAGGACCTCACATGCCGTTCGGTTCAGTTTGTCTATGATTTCGTCGTGAGAGCATTCCCTTAAGACTCTGTTGCGGACAGCCCCATCTTGGATGTAAAACAGAAGTATGGATGGGAAGGGTATAGATTTCACGACAGGTCCTATAGAGAGGAATATGCTTCTTTTTGCTATTCCCCTGCTGCTTTCGAATCTCTTCCAGCAGCTGTACAATGCCGCCGATTCCGTCATAGTAGGCAATTTCGTTGGACCGGAGGCCCTTGCAGCAGTCTCCTCATCGACACCTCTTATAAACATGATGGTGGGTTTCTTCAATGGAATGGCCATCGGAGCAGGTGTTGTCATCGCAGGCTATTTCGGGGCCAGGGATATGGAGAAGCTGAGAAAAGCAATCCATACCGATATAGCGTTCGGAATAGCCGCAGGAGCAGTCCTCGTTGTCCTTGGAACGTTGTTCACTCCTACGATTCTCAGGTGGATGCAGACTCCGGAGGATGTGCTTCCGGAGAGCATCCGCTACTTCCGTATCTACTCTCTCGGTGTGATATTCTCGGTCCTGTACAACATAATGATGGGAATCATGAATGCCTTGGGTGACAGCCGTCATCCCCTTTACTATCTGATTCTATCCTCGATCATCAATATATTCCTGGATCTCTTTCTTGTCGGTGTCGTCCGCACAGGTGTCGGAGGAGCAGCGTTCGCAACGATAATGTCACAGGCTGTGAGCTCTTTTCTCTGCATGAGGAAGCTCATGCATGATGATACGCCATATAAGGTGCGGATCAGGGATATCAGGATCGACAGGGCAATGCTCAGGCGCATTATCTCCTATGGACTTCCCTCCGGTGTGCAGAACTCCGTGATAAACTTCGCGAACATAATCGTCCAGACAAATATAAATACATTCGCCTCCTTCGCGGTCGCAGGAAGCGGTGCATACTCGAAGATCGAGGGCTTCGCATTCCTTCCCATCACAAGTTTCTCATTGTCGCTGACAACGTTTGTCGGACAGAACATCGGGGCAGGGAAGAGAGACAGAGTGATCAAGGGTGTGAAGTTCGGAGTATTATGCTCGGTTCTGATGGCAGAGTGCATCGGACTGTTCTTCTTTATTTCCGCGCCACAGCTCATATCCCTGTTCAATTCATCGCCGGATGTGGTCTCCTTCGGAGTAAGGCAGGCGAGGATCGAGTGTCTTTTCTACTGCGTCCTTGCGCTTTCGCACTGCATAGCAGGGGTCCTCAGAGGAGCGGGTAAGGCGACTGTACCAATGGCTATAATGCTCGGGGCCTGGTGCATCTTCCGCGTCATCTACATAACGGTTGCTCTCTCGATCTCCCATACGATAGAGCTGGTATATCTTGCATATCCCATCACATGGGTCCTATCCTCCGTTCTTTTCATCGTTTATCTTCTGAAGGCAGACTGGCTTGACCGGGCATTCAGACGCCATGATCTCTAAATCCATTTGCTATCGTTATCCGCCGGATATATCATAAAAGCATGGCATATACATTGATCAAAGGCGGATTACTTATTGATAGAGAGTGGATGAGGCATCAGGATATCCTCATCGAGGGATCGAAGATAAAGAGAGTTGCTCCTGCAATTGACGTATCGGCTCTTCCTGCTGATACTGCTACGATCGATGCTTCAGGGCTATGCGTCCTTCCTGGCATCATAGATGCGCATACGCACTATCATCTTGTATCCCGGGGGACTGTCACTGCTGATTCCTTCGAGGAAGGCTCACGGCTGGCTGCATTCGGAGGTGTGACGACAGTCGTTGATTTTGCCGATGACGATAAGAAATCACTCCTTGGCTCATTCAATACGAGGCGCCGCGAGATGGCTCCGATGGCAATAGACTATACGCTCCATCAGGGAGTCTATGCCTATCGTGATGATATATCCGAGGAGCTTAAGAGCATCGCGGAGGCAGGTGTCGGAACGCTGAAGATCTTCACCACATACCGCGATGTAGGATACCTTGTGGAGAAGAGGGATGAGCTTCTCTCCATCTTCCGCGCTGCCCGCGATCTCGATCTTCTTGTCACAGTCCATTCAGAGGATGACAGGATCATCACGGAGATAGGAAAAAACTGGAAGGGTGGATACAAACCTGCCGATCATGCCTCGCTGCGTCCTTCGGAAGCGGAGGCCGAGGCCATAAGATATGTCGGAGGAATCGCAGAGGAGCTCGATATGCCAGTCTATATCGTCCATCTTTCATCGAAGGCAGGTCTTGAGGCTGTAAGGGAACTCAGAAGCCGCGGCGTCAGGATAATCTGCGAGACAACTCCCCATTATCTTTTCCTGGATAAGTCGAAGCTTGAAGGCAAGGATGGATCGCTTTATGTCATGACTCCTCCGCTGAGGACCAGGGAGGATAATCTGGCCCTTCAGGAAGCTGTGCTCAATGGAGAGATACAGGTGATTGCAACAGATCACTGCGCATTCACATATGAGCAGAAGCTTGAGAGCGATGACTGCAGGACGATATATCCGGGAATCCCAGGAACCGAGGAGCTGCTTCCTCTTGTGAATACATTCGCACTCTCCTCAGGAAGCCTCTCTCTTTCCCAGGTCGTTAACCTCATCTCCACAGGACCTGCCAAGATCTTCGGCCTCTATCCTGAGAAGGGATCCCTTGAGGAGGGCACCGATGCGGATATCGTTCTCTTTGATCCTGACTCATCATGGACGCTCTCAAAAGATACGATCCACAGTGCCTCCGGCTATACCGCCTATGAGGGAATGAATGTGACAGGCAGGGTAGTGATGACATTTCTCAGAGGACGGCTCATCATGGGCGATGGCATCTATCTCGGGCTTTCCGGGGATGGCCGCTATCTGAAGGTGAAGAGATGATCAGGGCTTTCCTATTCGATATGGATGGAGTTCTGGCGGAGAGCGAGGAGCTCTCAGTCTCTGTCGGAGTAAGCTACTTCAGATCGATCGGAGTGAATGCCAGCAGCTCTGATTTCTCCCGCTATCTTGGGGGAGGAGAACGTATATTCTTCGATGGGCCTGCTAAGGATCTCGGGCTCTCAGGTCCTCCATATTCATACGAGGATGCCTCTGCTTTTTTCAGGAAGGAGTATGGGAAGAGAGCCGCGGATCTTGATCTTTCGCTTCCCGGTGCGAAGGAAATCGTGAGAAGCGCACGGAAGCGGGGGATAATGACAGCGCTTGCATCATCAGCACCCCGCTGGAAGGTATTGATGAATATCTCATGCATAGGGCTGGAAGAGGCTGACTTCGACTTCATAGCATCAGGTGAGGATATAAAGCGCAACAAACCTTTCCCCGATATCTATTCGCTATGCCTGATCAGGCTGGGTCTTGATGGAAAGGAGGCTATTGTATTCGAGGACTCTGTGATGGGAATCAGGAGCGCGAAGAGCGCCGGGTGCTATGCCATAGGTACTGGATCCACATATTCCGTGGCAGAGCTCTATGGAGCTGGGGCTGATCGTGTTGTATCGGATCTAGCAGCTTTCGGCTCCGCTGATGATGCAGCTGAGCTGATCGGCGAAGGAAGGAGAGCTATGCATGCGGTCATCACGGATTATCTTAAAGACCATGCGTTGGAGATGGCAGAAAAAGCACGCCTTAATGCATATGCTCCTTACTCCAGATTCAAGGTAGGTGCAGCGGTTGTCACAGCATCCGGAAGAATCCACACAGGGTCCAATGTGGAGAATTCATCATATGGCGCTACCATATGCGCAGAGCGGAATGCAGTCACGACAGCTATTTCAGAGGAGGGCAGGACATCGATAGATCTTATCGTCGTATTCACTGAAAGCGATCCTCCATCTCCTCCTTGCGCCGTATGTCTTCAGGTCCTTGCAGAGTTCGCACATCCCGATACTGCTGTGATTCTTGCCTCGGAGCGCAGCAGAGTTGAGATGAAGTTCTCGGAGCTGTTGCCGAAACCATTCACCCTGAATACAATCTAGTGCGTGAAACGGCTGGCATATATCATCCTATTTTCCCTGTTCCTTTCCTCCTGTGCCTCATTCACGGAGGATTTCGTGGCAGGACCTGCCTATGATAGCTCCCTCTCCCTTGAGGAGAAGCTCATCTCGTTCGGGGCAGAGCATGTGACTGTGCCATATCCTGAGACCTATTTTGATGGAACGGAGTGGCTTGAACGTATAACAGGGCTTATCGGGGAAGCAGAGGATTATATCCTGATCTCGACTTTCCTCGGGTCAAGCTCCGAGTCCCTGGATGGAATGTATGATGCCCTGATAGATGCTTCTCAGCGGGGTGTCGATATCTATTTCATCATAGATGGTATCTCCTCCTATGATATGACGGAGACGCGCAATCACATGACCCAGCTCTACTTCCTCCGTGATTTCGGCATCAACCTGCTGGAGTATTCCCCGCTCTCCGCGACCAGGCTTCTCAATCCCTCCGAGCTCGTGATCCGTGACCACAGGAAGCTGTTTGTCATAGATGGGGAGCTTGCGGCGATAGGCGGCATGAACATGAACTACATCTCGATGGGAGCAGGAGAAGGGAAGACACAGCGGGACAGCATGTATCTCTTCCGGTCCCCATCTCTTTCCGAAGCTCTCATGAAGGAGTTCGTGGATATCTGGAACAGGACCTCCGTAGAGGAGATAAGCTATGATGATTTCCCGATCGCAGAGGAGAATGATGGAATATATGATGCATATCTATTGAATATGGGATCTGACTCCATTTCAGGCATGTATGCTTCGCTTTTCGCATCAGCTTCAAGGTCAGTGCTTATCTTCCCGTATCTCCCTGTCCTCGATGACAATATGAAGAAATGCCTTTCGATGACCTCCGAGCGCGGTGTCGATGTGACGATGGTCATGCCGATCGATCTCAGGGGATATGCAGCAGGCGGGGTATACTATTTCCTCCCGGATCTTCTCGGTACAGGGATAACGGTCTACAGCAGCACAGAGGACGAGGAGGGCAATGAGCTCCCTCTTCTCCATGAGAAGCTCATGATCGTCGATGACCGATATGTCGTCATCGGATCATCGAACTTCAATTACAGATCTATGGGGCTTTCCCACGAGCTTGCCCTTGTCATTGACAGCAGGGAGCTTGCAGAAGAGCTTGAGGAGCATGCACGCATGATAATGAAGGGCTCCCATCTCTATACGATGGAAGAGGCAGAGCGCCTGAAGAAGGAGCAGGGAAATCTCTTCTCGTATCTTTTCATGTACTATGGAGGTTAGGATGAGACGTATCATTCTGCTTTTGCTTCTTCTTATTCCATCTTCTCTCTATTCAGTCTCATTCGGCTATTCCCTTGCTCCTGTCGGCCAGTTCTCAGGCCAGAAGCCATATGGTGGGCTTACCGCGGCTGCGGTAGTCTCGTTCAATCCGGATCATGCAGGGGATATAGAGCTCTCTATGGACCTCACACCATATGGTACATTCTTCGAGAGCGCAAGAGTACAGGTCTCGCTTCCCATGCTCCTTCTTACGGATCATGCGTTCAACGCGCTGTTCCCGAATCCTGTTGTATGGTCACCGCGCATCGGAACCGGTTTCCAGTACAGAATGGGGAACGAGTTCAATCTTCTTGTATCCTTATCCCCATTCGCATTCCACGATAAATCATATTCGTTCGAGTTCTTCTCCCCGTATGTGCTCTATGAGATACTGGAAGGCAGGTGGGGCTGGGGACTGTACGTGATGAAGTTCTCATGTTTCTTCGGAGGTGCTGTATGAGAAGAGCCGTCATAGCCATAATGCTTATTCTCTCGCTTCTTCCTCTCAGTGCCGGTGATTATCATGATATATCCCTTTCGATAGGCCATGGGATATACAGGTGGCCGGAGAAGGGAATAAGCTTCTCCTATGGTGTGAACATCGGACTGTCAGAGCGCTGGGAGATGGATCTGTGGGGAGTATCGGAGATCCTTCCCATTCCGTTTGCCGATAATATGTTCGGCATTGATTTCTCTGCAGCTCTCCTTGGACCGAGGTCGACAGCGTCCAGGATCGCCGGATCCGGGATGAACACACTGATCGGCATCGGAGGATTCTATCGGACAGCCAACAATGGCGCAGGTCCGATGATATCAATAACCCCGCTTACTATCGGGAGCCCTGTATCTGGAAGGCGAGAGAGGCTTTTCAGAACGGCAGTGGGGTATGATGCTGTGAACAATGGCGTTGTCGTTCTTTTCTCGCTTCTCGATATCGACTTCTATGTCCGCGGTACATACAGGGATTACTTCTGATGCATCGGGTCCTCACCGATGATCTTGCCTATGAAGTGCTGTCATTGATAGGTGAGATCCCTCCTGGCCATGTCTCGACATATGGGGATATCGCGAATCTCCTTGGCATGCCCGGAAGGTCGCGGCTTGTTGGGAGGATATGCAGGTTTTCCGGAAACTATGGCAATTACCCCTGCCACCGGGTCGTGAACCATGCAGGCAGGCTTGTCCCGGGATGGAATGAGCAGCATGAGCTCCTTGAAAGTGAGGGAGTGCCCTTCAGGGATGTGGAGCATGTGGATCTTTCCAGATGCAGATGGAACTGGGAATGAAAAAGGGGATATGATCCCTATGGAGGAAAATATGGATAGCAGCAATATGCAGAGGATCACGCCGGAGATGGCAAAGACGCTTCCGGGAATCAATATACTGAAGACAGATGCGTCGCACTTCAGCCTCGTTTTCCAGAATAATCCAACGCCTCAGGACGTGGTTCGGATGGCGTCCTCAATTCTCATAGCGGCAAGCCGCAATCAAGCCTGGAGGGATGCAGCATGCACAGAGTTCGCAAAATCGCTTCCGGGGCTGCTGAAGAATCTGGGGATACAGAGCAATGCGGATAGTGAGATCGCAAAGCTCAGAAAATCCGTTGATGCGCTTACAGCCTCGGTCCGCTCATATGGTGGCAATCCTGAGAAGATACTGAGGAATGCGGGGATATAGCTTTCAGATATGGAGAATCTCCATAGCATGATCCTCTGTCAGCTCATAGCTGTAGTAGAGCTTGTAGTACTCCATTGTCTTCTCGATGATATCCACAGGGTAGAGATCCGGATACAGAAGATTCCCAAGCCAGTAGATTCCGATGATCCTGTTTGTCGCAGGAGGTGCATCTATGAATGAATATGGCTCTGAGGGAATCAGATAAACCCTGCCTTCCGATACCGCATCCAGCACCTGCCATTCCGGGCTGCTGACCGCATTCCTGTAGGCCTCTTCCTCCTGGAATAGGATCACATCAGGATCCCATATATAGAGCTGCTCCAGAGATATGCTGCCTGAAGCTTCCCCGAAGGATGATGGGACTATGTTCTTTGCTCCGATCTTCTCAATCACCTCTCCATGGAAGTTGCCTTCAGCAATGGCCTCGAGTCCATCAGGGGAAGTCGAATAATAGACTGTAACAGGCTCTGATATCCTCTCCCTGGCTTCTGCCGCCATCGCGATCGCATCCTCTGCGAAAGATGCAAGATCCTCAGCTCTTTCCTCAATGCCCAGAAGGCTTCCCATCGTCCTGTATACATCGGGAGTATTGTCGAGATACGCTTCAATGAAGATCACAGGTATCATGATCTCGGAAGAGAGCTTGTCCAGATCCTTTATCATCGCTTCCTTTGATCCCTTGATCTCTCCCATATCGATGACGACATCGGGGAACGCTGCCATGAGCGCTTCCTTGTTGAGGTTGGCCTTCTTTCCATAGAAGGTGCCGAATACAGGAAGGTTGACCGTATCCTGCAGAAAATACTCCTCTGCGGATCCTGAAAGCTTTGAAGACCATCCAGCGATCTTTTCCGGAGAGAGTGAGTAGAGAACCATCTGGGCAAGATTCCCGGATGGGACTATGCGTTCAATCTCATCCGGCAGCTCTGCAGTCCTTCCGAGTGAGTCGGTGAATGGCGCTGCTGCCAATGACAATGAAACAAGCAGCATCAAGGCTATCAGCAGTTTTCTCATGATTCCTCCTTTCTTATATCGAATAAGGTGCATTTCTTATCATTCCTGAGTATCAATGGATACCGTCCTTCAGCCTTCTCCGCAAATGGAATGAGGGTATCGACAAACTTTCTTCCATAGCTTTGCTCAATGAACTTCTCTGCCTCTGATAGAGAAAGAAGAGGCTGGGGAAAGGGGATCTCAAATGATTCCTTTGAATATCTGATTCCATTTTCATGGAGGAATCGTTCCGTCTCTGCCGATCCCTTCCTCCCTGTATTTACTCCCTGTCCTGAGTGCTCGGAGAGAATGCATATGATCCTTTCCGTATTCTCAAGGAATCTATGGAGGTTATCGCCCTCGCTTATGCGGCCGAAGAAGATCAGCAGGAGCTGTGGGGAATAGGGCAGGTCACAGGCATCCCTGAGCGAGAAGATGTCAAGGGAGGAGCGCCATGAGGCCTGGGCTATGGCTGCAGGATCCCTGTCCGATGCTGTGATATCGAATCCATCATGGAAAAGAATCTCAGCTACATGTCCAAGCCCGCATCCCGCTTCATGGATAGGCTTTCCCTTGTCCAGATGGCTCTGGACATATTCTGATAGCCTTCTGTGGAAAGAGCATTCAGCTGCAGCCCGCTCGTACCAGAGAATCCTCTCATCATCCCACCAGCTTACTCCGGCACGCATACAAGCCTCCGTCCCTTTCCTGTCTCTATTTCAGCAATGCAGAGCTTTCTTCCGTAAAGTTCTGAAAGCTCCTTTCCATCCATAAGCTCCTCAGGGGCCCTTGAGACAGCTTTCCCATCCATCTTAAGGAGTATTATCCTGTCCGATACCATCAGTGCCTGCTCAGGACTGTGGGTGGAGAATAGTATCGAGTAGCCTTTTGTCTTCAGCAAGGAGATCGTTTCCATCACGAGGAGCTGATTGGGGTAGTCGAGCGAAGCGGTAGGTTCATCGAGGATCAGTATCTCGGCATCCTGGGCAAGAGCCCTTGCTATCATCATGAGCTGCCTTTCGCCTCCTGAAAGCTCATCGCAGGGACGCTTGGCAAGATGCTCTATGCCAAGCATTCCCAGTGCTTCGAGAGCCTTTTCCATATCATTCTCCTTCGGATGGCTGAATAGCATTATATGTGGAGCTCTTCCCATCAGAACAGAGTCCAGAACGGAGTATTTGTAGACCATTGATGTGTATTGCGGGATATATGCAATGGCCTTTGCTCTTCCCTCTGCCTTCATGTCATGGCTGTTGATCCCATTGATCAGCACCTTTCCTGCATCCGGCATCAGAAAGCCCATCATAAGCTTTATGAGGGTTGTCTTTCCCGCGCCATTCCTGCCTATGAGCGATGTGATGCATCCGCTCTCCAGCGTGAAGAATACCCCATCAAGTATTTTCCGGCTCCCGTATCCGAAGGAGATATCGTCAACTGTCAGTATCATTGTCTTCCCTCCTTGAGGATGAGGTAGAGGAAGAAAGGCGCACCGATGAATGATGTGAGTATGCCTATCGGTATTTCCGATGTGGTAATGCTCCTTGATGCTGTATCGACTGCTGTGAGGAAGGCTGCTCCTAGAAGCATTGATGCAGGCACAGATGTCCTTGAATCGGTCCCTGTCGTCATCCTTGTGATATGGGGGATGACAAGCCCTACCCAGCCTATCATCCCTGCCACAGCGACGGTGAGTGCCGTCATGAGGGATGCTGATGCTATGGCAATCGCTCTTATCATGCGTACTGGTATCCCCAGGGATAGAGCTTCCTCCTCAGGCAGCGAGAGTATGTTCAGCCTCCATGAAAGAAGGAGAACAGGGATGACTGCTGCCATCATCGGGACTATGATCAGCCTGAGTTCGTCTCTTCCTGTCCCTGCAAGGGATCCCATCAGGAAGTATGTTATGGCAGGAAGTTCGTTGTCAGGATCTGCGACCAGCTTTACAAAGCTTGTCCCGGACTGGAATATCGAGCTGATCATTATACCGCTGAGAATAAGACCGAGAATATGGTTTCCACGCATTGCGGACCCGATCTTCCAGACAAGAAGCACTGCGAGCAGCCCCATTGCGAATGCTGATAGCGATACCCCCATTCCACTCAGTCCGTAAAGAAGCGCAAGCGATGCGCCGAAACCGGCTCCGGCCGAGCACCCAAGGACGTCTGGCGAGACCATCGGATTGCGGAAGATTATCTGGAATATGTGCCCTGAGACAGCAAGAGCCATTCCAACAAGCGATGCGACGAGAATCCTTGGAAGCCGTATTATGAATACCACCGACTCCGCCTGATCCGTCCATGTCTTCTCTATGGGCAGCATCCTTGATAGCAGTATCCTGATAAGCTCCGCCGGTCCTACAGGAAAACGTCCGATGGAGAATGAAAGGATGAATACAGCAAGATATAGAACGATGAATGCTGCAATGATCTTTCCTCTTTTCGACAGGATGCTCTTCATATGGTCATTATATTATCAAAAATATAATGGATAAGCAAAGGCTCTTATGGATGTTGTTTGTGCCGAATGGATGGAAAGCTGCAATCCTTGATGCTGAGATGATTTTATGAAAATGCTCCCCATTTCTGAGGAGCACTGGTGTTTGATGGCCTGCTGTTTTCAGGAGACAGTCACTTCACCGGTATTGGTTATCACAATGCTGTTCTTTTCCGTACCGGTGGATATATCACTTTCTGGCAGAGCTTTGCTTCCATATCTGTTTTTTGTGAAGTCGACAGTCACATCGTAAAGCTTCTGGTTGGTACCTCCTGCGCCGAACTTGACGATTGCTTCACCCTTGATGTCTGCAAAATCATTGCCTGAGATGAGGATATCAGCATCTTTGAATCCCCCTCTGCCGATTGGCGTGTCGCTGTTTGAGAAAGAATTATCAGTTATCGAGATCTTTCCTTTTGTGTACTGGGGTTCTCCATAATTGTAATTCTGAAGTGCAATGGAGTTGTGCCCGATATTCTCGAATGAGCACCCATCAGCAGTGAATCCGTTGATCTGGTAGCCATATATTCCCTGGAAAAGGGTAGAGAATGAGCAGTTCACAATCCTGATGTCATTGAAGGCACCTTCCGTATTCGCATGGAGGAAGATCGCACGCTGCCCGTCATATCCGCCTTCATTTTTCTGGTCATCAGTCAGATCAGCTGTATTCTGAGCTGTATCGGTTCCGGAGAAGCTGCAGTTCCTGAATTCAAGGTCTGTGATCATATCCTCCATTTCAAGATCACGATATACGTACAGAGCCTTGAAGGATGCATCCCTTGAATCTCTTCTGAAATCAAATCCATCGAAGACAAGACCATCGATGCGGACATGGTTGCCGTATCCCACTGTGTAGCTATTTGCGAAATTGCTGTTATCAATGATGATCTGCCTTACTGGGTCGTATGAAGAGGGACCATATTCATTCTCGATCTTGAACATTCCCGTGAATACGGCATTCTCATCAGCGCGGAACTCTATATCAGACATCTCCCTCACATAATGGTATCTTCCATTGATTCTGAGTTCATCGATTTCCACCAGAGCCGACTCTTCAATCTTATTGTTATATGCATCATCTTTTCCCTGGTCATATGCTGTGGCCGTGGTTCTTGTGGCTCTGAGATAATATGTGTCCGGATATGTGCCGGCTGAGAAGTAGATATTCTCTCCGCTCTGGACTTTGTCCAGCATTTCCTGTGCTGTATCCGGTGTTGCCAGATACCAGCCCGTATTGGTCTGCCTTAATTCCCCTGAACTATCGTAGGTGATTTCCCAGATTTTCCCATTATCATCAACAAAGTATTCTGATGCTTCAGAATTCCCTGTATCGCCTATTGGCGCGAGGATATAGTTCCTGCAGGAAGCGAGCAGAAGGACTGCTAACAGTGACAGAAAGTAGAGCAACTTTTTGGGTACTAAACATTTAGTTGAACCTCCAACACACGATTATATCAGTGTGGGAATTATCTGTAAATGAAAAACGGAGTCGGTTGCCGGTTTCCGGGAGAAGAGAATCACAATGAATATATCAGGCATAATCGGGATCTATGTTGAACTGGAAGCTGTATGTAGGGAATGCAGCTTCAAGGGCTTTCTCCTCAGTTCTCCTGAATTCCGCATAATCGCGGATGGTGAAATCAACAACGACATCGAAGTGGACCCTTGAGTCCTCAAGATGCACGTGGAATGCATGGATGCCGATGACAGCAGGGGATGCCTCCTTAAGAACCTTGAGCACTTCCTTCTTCATGAGCTGCACGACGGGATTCTTTGAGTTGACCGCATACATTCCGAATGTCATGTATATGCCCATCTTTGCCATTATCTCTTCCTGGGCATCTGTCATTGCATCGAAGATCGCTTCTGCCATCGAATCGGATGGAACCTCGACGTTGCATGTGCCTATTGCCCGTGATGGTCCGTAGTTATGGATCTGGACATCGTATCCTCCTGAGAGAGGTGGATGGCGGTTTATTATCGATCTCAGCTCTTCAACAGTCTTCTTCTCTGGTCTTTCACCAACGATTGCGGAAACTGTCTCAATGATGCTCTTCACGCCAGAGTACAGTATGAATATGCTGACGATGATCCCCGCATATCCATCGATCGGGATTGATGAGAAATGGCCTATGATTGATGCGATTATCGTGACAGTCGTCGCAAGTGCATCGGAAAGCGCATCGGAGCCCGATGCTGAGAGTGCCTCGCTGTTGATTCTCTTCCCGTTCCTTACGCTCAGCCTCCACAACATCATCTTGATGCCGATTGTCAGAAGAAGTATGAACATCATCGGAAGCGATACAGTCACAGGAACGGGGTTCTTTATCGCTTCTACCGATGAGCGGAAGAATGCAGCTCCGGTGAATAGAACCAGGAATGCTACGAACAGGGCGGAAATATACTCGATTCTCCCGAATCCAAGCGGATGGGAATGGGTAGGCCTTCTCTTAGCCACATCGAAGCCGATAATCGTGACAACTGACGAGAGCATGTCCGAGGCATTGTTCGCTGCATCGGAGATGATGGCTACAGAGCCAGAGGCAAGTCCGATAACAAGCTTGCATGCAGCAATGAATGCATTGGAGATGATCCCTGTCAATGCAGTCCGTTTCAATATCCTGTTTCTATCATCACCAGTCATTAACCGTGAGTTTAGCCACCTTTATCGATGAGGGCAAGATGAATATAATCAATGCATGGGACTTATGGATGAGATGGAGGCTGTTCTTGTCTCCGGCAATCATGGTTTTATTTCTATAACAGGCGGGGGCGGCAAGACCTCCTTCATGAGCGCATTCGGCTCTTATCTCAGGGATAAGGGGATGCGGGTGCTGATCACCACAACTGCTAAAGTGATGTCTCCCCGGCTCCATAAGTATGGGCAGGATCTCATTTTCAGCGATGAGAGCGTTCTTGGATTCCAGCCTGAGAAACCGGTTCTGGTCTTTTATGCGGAGAAGAGCACGATGGATATGAAGAAATGGCTTTCCCCCAGGGAAGAAGTGCTTTCCGCTCTTTATGGCTATTATGATGTGATAATCTCCGAATCAGATGGGTCAAGAGGCCTGCCGCTGAAGATCCATACAGAACGGGATCCTGTGATCCATCCCCTTACGACTGCTACCGTTGCCATCATGGGGGCATGGGGCATCGGGGAAAGGATATACTCTGCTGTATTCGGTGATGGACGTGATGAAATCGTGGACAGGGGATATCTTGACTGGTATCTCCATTCAGAAGAGGGATTGACCAAGGGAATGGCAGGAAAGGGAGTTACCCTCATAAACGGGGCGGAGGACTTAGCTGATGAGAAGATGGAAATGCTGAGGACTCTTGAGTATCCTCTGCCGTCATACGCCGTTTCCATAAAGGAGGACAGGATAATTGGGAAGCTATGCTGATCCGGATCGTAAGCTTATCATAGTCCGGGGGGCCGGTGATCTTGCGACCGGGACGATCATCCGCCTCCATAATGCAGGATACAAGGTAATTGCCCTTGAGATTGAAAGACCGACAGTCATAAGGAGGACCGTTGCCTTCGCAGAGGCTGTCTATGAAGGCTCTGTGGCTGTTGAGGATACAGTGGCGGAGAGAGCTTCTATTGAGACAGCTTCCTATGTCATCGACAGGGGCAATGTGCCGGTTGTCGTTGATCCGGAGCTAGCTGTGCTTTCCTCCTTCAGACCTGCGGTGCTTGTTGATGCGATAATCGCAAAAAGGAATCTGGGGACCAGCCGTTCCATGGCGCCTTTCACCATTGCTCTCGGCCCCGGTTTCGAGGCCGGGGTGGACGTGGATGCTGTTGTGGAGACGAAGCGGGGACACTACCTTGGCCGTGTGATCTATTCCGGCAGTGCTATCGCCAATACAGGCATTCCGGGGATGATAGCAGGATATGCTGCTGAGCGGGTGATCCATTCCCCATGTCCCGGTCAGTTCCGGGGACTCAGGGAGATTGGGGATATAGTAAGCAAAGGGGATGTGATAGCAGAGGTCTCTTCCGTGCCTGTGCATGCAACGATTGACGGAATGCTCCGCGGTCTTCTGCGCTCTGGTCTTGAGGTCCCTTCAGGCTTCAAGATCGCAGATATCGACCCAAGAGGAAAGGATGCAGATCATCTCACGGTCTCCGATAAGGCAAGAGCGATAGGGGGCGGGGTCCTTGAAGCTGTGGACCATTTCCTGAATCGGTGAATTGTTGTAAGCTTTCTGTATGGCAGAAAGAACGCTACAGGAAATGATCATGGCTCTCAGGAAGGGAGCCCGCAGGATTTCCTCATCAGGCGATGAGGAGAGGAAGAACCTTCTGATGAGCATCGCAGGTGCTCTTGATTTCAGCAGGGAAAGGATAAGGGAGGCCAATGATGCCGATCTGAAGGCTGCGGAAGATAAAGGGCTTCAGCCGTCTCTCATGAAGCGCCTTGCATTCACTGAAGAGAAGATAGACTCTTCCATCCAGGGGTTGAAGGAGCTCTGCTCTCTTCCAGATCCAATAGGCAGAGTACTGGAGAAGAGAGAGCTTGACCCCGGATTCATCCTGGAGCGGGTCTCGTTCCCTATAGGCGTGATTGCCATGATATTCGAAGCCAGGCCCGATGCTCTTGTCCAGATAGCAGGTCTGGCCCTGCGTTCCGGGAATGCTGTTGTGCTAAAGGGAGGCAGTGAGGCAAGGAATACTAACCGCGTCCTTGTTGATATCATCTCGGAGGCTGCCGGCAATGACTGGATACTAGGCGTGGAGAGCCATGAGGATGTCTCCATCCTTCTTGGGATGGACAGATACATAGATCTTGTGATTCCACGCGGCTCGAATGCTTTTGTAAGGTATGTCATGGATCATACAAGGATACCTGTCATCGGACATGCCGATGGTATCTGCTCTGTGTATATCGACTCATCCGCTGATTGTGATAAAGCTCTCAGCATCGCTGTCGACAGCAAGACGCAGTATCCTGCAGCATGCAATGCTGCGGAGACCTTCCTTGTCCATGAGGGAGCCGCTCCCGTGTTCCTTCCGAAGCTCAATGCGGAGTTCGCAAGGCTTGGCGTCAAGGTCCATGCTGATGGAAAGGCGATTGCATATATGGATGGTGCTGTCCCTGCTGTTCCTGAGGATTTCGATACGGAGTTCCTTGCTCTTGAGTGCGCAGTGAAGGTTGTCTCATCGATTGATGAGGCCATTGAGCACATTGCAGAGCATTCATCCCATCATACCGATGCCATAGTCACGGAAAGCGAAGATGCAAAGCGCAGATTCTTCCAGGACGTGGACAGCGCGGATGTCTTCTGCAACTGCTCAACCCGTTTTGCTGATGGTTTCAGATTCGGGCTTGGTGCCGAAGTCGGAATATCTACAGGAAAGATACATGCTAGAGGCCCCGTGGGGCTTTCAGGACTCATGACCTCTAAGTGGCTTCTCTCAGGCCATGGCGAGACAGTTGCTGAATATTCCGGCAGGAATGGGAAATCCTTCCATCATAAGGAGCTTATCTGATGCGTGATCTTTCCGGTCTCAAGAGAATTGTCATAAAGGCAGGAACCAATATCCTTTCTTCACCTGATGGGATTGATATGGAAAGGGTCAGGAGCATAGCAAGCCAGATCGCGGCGCTTCAGGAGAAAGGGTATCAGGTGCTTCTTGTTTCATCGGGCGCTGTAGGACTGGGAGCGAAAGCCCTTGGCCATAACAATCCTGTCGTATACATCGGGATGAGGCAGGCATGTGCAGCTATCGGCCAGCCTGTTCTCATGAGTGCATACAGGGAGGCTTTCAAAAGCCATGGGCTTCTGTGCGCGCAGGTTCTCATAACACGCACCATACTTAACAACAGGACCAGCTACAACAATCTCAGGCAATCTGTCTCAATGCTCCTTGCCATGGGGGTTGTCCCTATATTCAATGAGAATGATGTCGTATCCACTGCGGAGATCGGAAACCAGTTCGGCGATAACGACAGAATGAGTGCTCTCGTTGCTTCGAAGATAGATGCGGATCTTCTTGTCCTTCTCACGGATATCGACGGAATATACACAGGAAATCCAAAGACCGACAAGAACGCTGTCCTCATTCCGGAGATCGAGGAGATAACCCCTGAGATAATGTCATTCGCTAAGGGAGCAGGGTCGAAGTTCGCCACAGGCGGTATGAAGACCAAGCTGCTTGCTGCCCAGATCGCGCAGAAGGGCGGATGCGCAACGGTTATAGCCTCGGGCTATATCGATGATATCCTTCCGCGGATAGTCTCAGGAGAGACTCTGGGGACATTCATCCATCCTGATAAACGGCTCACGCAGCGTGAAAGGTGGCTTCTCAATACCACATACGAAGGATCCATCGTTGTTGATGATGGTGCTGTGAAGGCTCTGTATAGCCATAAGAGCCTCCTTCCATCTGGGATCATAGCTGTAAAGGGCGTATTCTCCCAAGGGGAGGTTGCCGCTATAATGGATAAGGAAGGAAGAGTATTCGCCAAGGCAGCGCCATATTTCGACAGTACCGAACTGGAACTGATCCAGGGCCATAAGAGCTCTGAGATCGCTGCAATACTCGGAGAAGGGAGGAAGGACGTGATCTTCAGGCCAGAGGATCTTGTCTTTATGGATAATGAGTGAGTACAAGGTTATACATCGCCGTCAGGATCTTGGGCTGAGGATCTCCTCGCTTTACAGGCAGGAGCAGCTTGCGATCGGCATCCTCGACCTTTCGACAAGGAAGGATCTGGAGAGCACGCTGAAGTGGTATACGGAGAATATGAGCGCCCATATCTATGTCATGACCACTTCAGAGAGAATGGAGGATGGAGATATCCAGGATGCCTTCCAGGATGTTAACTTCATTGTCTTCAAGAATGCATCAACGACAGGAGCATACATCAATGCATTCGCAGATGAGTGCTATGCTTCGTTCTTCCTCGTTGTCCGTACGGATGCTGTACTGATCGCTTTCGATGGCGAGAAGCTCATGGCACATATGGCAGAGCACAATCATCCTGCTCTCATAACCCCTGTGATGATCTCCTCATCCGGTGATATACTCCCGACCCTGCGCGCTCCTTTCATCAAAGGCCGTACAGTGGAGCCCCTGTCGTTCGTTCCTACGATAGAGGAGGATGCAGAGGAGGATAATCTCTATCCTGTAATGGAGATCGGGCTGTATGACAGAGCGCTCTTCCAGCGGCTCAGAGGCTTCGATGAGCAGATCGCGGGAGAGTACTTCCAGTCTATGGATTTCGGAGTGAGGTGCTTTCTTTTCGGCTACAGGATATTCACCTGCCGTTCCCTTGCTGTCCAGTTCCCTGAGCGGATATCGATAATAGAGGACAGATCGCTCTGCGATGGTGTCAACCGGTTCTATACCAAGGCGCTCTCCATCAGGCATATCGCAGGTAAGAATGTGGTGGAGAAGTGGAAGCCGTTTGTCGATAAGGATGTTCTCCAGGATGAGGTGAAGAAGAAGCAGATGATACTCCAGAAGACAGATTTCCCATCTCTGATAGATAAATGGAAGGTCAGGGACACCGGCCCGGATAAGAATGACCAGCCTGCTGGCAATCCATAATGATATATTGGGTTCCTTCATGGAATCCAATATATTTAGCATTGAATAATAAATCATTATTGCATTTTATTTATATAAATAATATCACATTTATAAATAGATTATATAAAAAATCATACGATAATAGTTTTATTCTGCAGTATTCTGCAGGAAGTTCTCTTCCCATGCTTCGTTGTTGAGCTCTCTGAGTATTCCTGTCGTCATCGGAATCGAGATTGCGAATGCAATGATATCCGCAAACGGCTGGGCTATCTGTATGCCCCATATTCCGATAAGAGGGGGAAGGATCAGTACAAGCGGGATAAGCATCAGACCCTGTCTTGCGAATCCGAGTATTGAAGCCCTCCACATCTTCCCTGTGGTCTGAAGAAGCATATTGCTGATGATCAGCCATGAGGAGAGAGGAAGGGTAAAGCATCTGAGGCGCAGTGCTATGTCTCCGATTGCGATGACTTCCGGATCGCCTTTCCTGAAGAATCCGACGATGGGGGTGGCCCAGATGAACTCGATGACAGAAAGGGCAAGAAGCACGAATGACATAAGCTTCACGCAGAACCAGAATCCTTCCTTTACGCGTATGTACAGCTTCGCACCGTAGTTGTAGCCGCATACCGGCTGATAGCCCTGTCCGACGCCGATGAGGATTGAGTTCGTGAAATTGCCGATCTTGTTCACGATTGCCATTGCCGCGATTGCGGCATCTCCATATGGCAGTGCAGCATTATTGAGTGCGATCATCGCGACAGATGCGACACTCTGTCTGCATAGCGAAGGCAATCCTCCGTTCGTGATCGTGCCCAGTATTCTTAGAGAAGGCCTGAATGACCGCGGTCTGATCTTCACTGTCCCTATGCGCTCTGAGAGGATGAAAAGGATTATGAAGCTCACAACCTGGCTTATAGCGGTTGCGATTGCCGCTCCTGATATCCCGAGTCCGAAGACGAAGATGAATAATGGATCGAGAAAGAGGTTGAGGATTCCTCCTGTGGTCAGGCCAATCATCGAATAGAAGGAATTGCCTTCGAACCGCAGCTGGTTATTAAGCACAAGCGATACCGCCATGAATGGAGCGGAAAGAAGAATCCAGAACATATAGTCCATGGCATATGGAAGGATGGTCTCGGACGAGCCTAGGAAGATCGATAGGGGACGCAGGAACAGAAGTCCGAGAAGGGTGACAAGAGCGGATAAGATCAGAGCAGAGAAGAATCCCGTCGATGCGAGTATTTCAGCTGTCTTCTCATCGTGGGCACCGAGTCTGCGGGACATGTTGTTCCCGCTTCCCTGCCCGAAGAAGAAGCCTATCGCCTGGATTATAGCCTGAAGCGACAATGCAACCCCTACTGCTGCCGATGCGCTTGTTGATATCTGTCCGACGAAGAATGTATCCGCCGCATTGTACAGCGTCGATATGAGATTGCTTATCACTGTCGGCACTGAAAGCGAAAGAATGAGACTCCGTACAGGAGTCTCGGTCATCTCTCTGAATTTCTCATCTGCTGTCTGTATTCTCATGGTGCTTACTTCGATATTACTACCAGCGAGAGCGGGAGAAAAGCAGAAAGTTAATAGAAAAAACTATTTGGGAAGGCATAAATTAAGGCCGCTTCCGGTTGCGGCCTCAGTGGAGAAGAATCTATCTTACTCCTCTTCGATTGCGCCCTGAGGGCATACGCTTGCGCATGTTCCACAGCTGATGCATGTATCTGGATCGATTGAGTAGATATCTCCCTCGCTGATTGCGCCGACCGGGCACTCTCCAGCACATGTTCCGCATGCGATGCAGCTATCGGTGATTTTGTAAGCCATATTTAACTCCTTCTGCCGCTGAAGCAGCATTGTCATTCTGCTTAGAATCTACTCCTAAGGCGTTCTGGCGTCAACCGAGATTGATGGTTTTGGCGGTACTTTGAGGCTGAATTTTGCATTTAAATGAGGTTAGCAGAAAGCAACTCGGTGCTATCATGCAGTTTTCCCAGAGACCTTCCTGTAGATGATGAAACCTGCGGCATCGGCAATAGCCCAGCCGATTGGAATGCTCATCCATATTCCCGTCTCGCCAATTGGTCCTGCCATCATATAGGCAAGAAGAACCCTGAGACCAAGGCTGATGATGGTGAGAAGAAGGGAGATCGCAGGATGCTTCAGTGCACGGAATATTCCATAGAAAAGGAAAAGGAATCCGATGAGGACATAGAAGGATCCTTCGATTCTCAGATATCCTCTGCCGATATCGATGATATCCGTTTCCGAAGGGTCGATGAAGACAGCCATCAGCTGATCAGGGATGAGGAATACGACTGCCGAGACTGCAAGTCCGAAGAGAAGTGCGGTGAGGAATGCAAAGACAACACCTTTTCTTACTCTGTCATGCCTTGATGCTCCCATGTTCTGGCTTACGAATGTGGAGAATGCATTCCCGAATTCCTGCAGGGGCATGTAGGCGATGCTATCGATCTTGACTCCTGCAGCGAATGCCGCCATGACCCCTGTGCCGAATGAATTCACAAGCCCCTGAACCATGAGGATCCCGAGATTCATTATCGACTGCTGCATAGATGTGAGCACTGAAAGCGATGAGATCTCCTTCATCAGCTTCCTCTCAGGCTTCATGTCACGGAAGGAGAATGACAGCAGCTTCGATGAAAGCAAGGTATAGAGCATTATCCCGACCCCTGCCGCGTACTGGGATATCATAGTGGCAACCGCAGCTCCCCAGACACCCCATCTAAGGGAGATCACGAAGTAGAGATCGAGGGCTATGTTCATAAGCGCGGATACTGCCATGAAGAGGAGCGCTATGCGGCTGTTTCCGACTGCACGCTGCGCAGATGCATAGAAGTTGAAGAGAAAGAGGGCAGGAAGGCCGGTGAAGATCACAAGAAGGTAATCGGACATGAGCGGCACTATGCCCTCAGGAACGGAGAGGATCCTGAGTATCCAGCCGAGAAGGGCAAACGAGAGTGCTGTTATCGCTCCTGTGATGATGCCTATCATCATGAATGATATACCCAGCGCTGACCTGAGGCTCTTCCTATCCCCTGATCCATAGAAGTATGAGAAAGAGATCCCTGCTCCCATCGACAGCCCGATCATCAGCGATGTGAGGAATGTCATCAGGGAATATGCTGAACCGACAGCAGCAAGGGCATCAGGTCCGACAAAGCGGCCTACGATGACCGAATCGGCAGCGTTATACAGTGTCTGAAGCATGTTGCCTAGTATCAGTGGAAGGGCGAATGAGAGCATCGGCCCTATGATTCCGCCTTTTGTAAGATCTTTTGCTGCCATGGCTGGAAATATAGCAGAGATAGTGTATTTCTGCTATCATCGCGCTCATGAAGAAACTTGTAATAGCCGAAAAGCCGTCGGTAGGACGTGAGATAGCAAGGAACCTTGGATGCTTCCAGAAGGAGAAGGGGTATACGGAAGGCCCTGACTATATCGTCACATGGGCTCTCGGGCATCTTGTGGAGCTTGCTGAGCCGCAGCACTATTCGGAAAGCTATAAGAGGTGGTCGCTGAAGACGCTTCCGATGCTTCCTGAGCATCTTGATCAGGTTGTCATCGATGAGTCCCATGAGCAGTTTGATGTAATCTCATCCCTTCTTTCCAGAGAGGATATCTCCTCAGTAGTCATTGCGACCGATGCCGGCCGAGAGGGAGAGCTTGTCGCGCGCTGGATACTGAAGCTTGCGGGTTACAGTGGGTCTGCGGAACGGCTCTGGATCTCATCCCAGACGGAGAAGGCCATCAAGGAAGGATTCCAGAATCTCCATCCAGCTTCAGACTATGACAATCTCTATCATGCTGCAGAGTGCCGTGCTGCCGCTGACTGGTATGTCGGAATGAACGTCACCAGAGCCCTTACGTGCTATTACGATGCCAAGCTTTCCTCGGGAAGGGTGCAGACACCGACTCTTGCGCTTATGACGGAGCGCGAGGATGAGATCGAGAGCTTTGAAGGAAAGTACTACTACTCAGCCAGAGGGGACTTCGGTATATTCTCCGCTTCATATTATCCTGAGGAGAATACCGTAAGGTTCACCGAAGACAGCCTTGCAGAGGAGTTCCCCCAGTGGAAGGAGAGGAAAGGCAAGGTCGTAAGGCTTGTCTCGGAGGAGAAGAGCGATCCGGTGCCGCAGGCATATGACCTCACTGAGCTTCAGAGGGATGCGAATATTGTCCTGGGTTTCTCTGCAAAGGAGACTCTGGATACGCTCCAGCGTCTTTACGAAGTGCATAAGATCGTTACGTATCCGAGAACGGATTCAAGATACATAACAAATGATATCGTACCGACGCTCCCAGAGAGGATAAAGGCCCTGTCAACTACGATATTCTCCCGCCAGGCAGATGAGTATCTTGCTTCTGGTTTCAGGAGCGATAACCCACGGTTCGTCAATGACAGCCTGGTGTCAGACCATCATGCCATAATCCCTACCGAAGAGCCTGTGAAGACGGAGAATCTCTCATCCGATGAGCTTAAGCTCTGGCAGCTGATAGCGCTCAGATTCCTTGAGGTCATAGGTGAGGACTACCTTTATAAGACCACTACCTGCGATATCGAGGTCGAAGGAAGGCTCTTCCGCACACGCCTTACAGTTCCTGTCAGAAAGGGATACAGATCCGCAGCGGAGAGTGCAGGCATAAAGAGCGCATCACTTATCACTGAGGATGGGGAGAACAGCTTTGCCCTGATGACACTGAAGGAAGGAGATGAGGTTGTCCTCCATTCGGTCAAGGTCAGGAAGAATGTCACGAATCCCCCTGAAAGATACACCGATGCAACGCTTCTTTCCGCAATGGAGCATGCAGGCCGCTTCGTTGATGATGACGCTCTCAAGGCGAATCTCGGGAACGGGCTTGGAACACCTGCAACCAGAGCCGATATGATCGAGAAGCTTATACAGAACAGATATGTGGAGAGGGAGGGAAAGTACTTCGTTCCTACAGCCAAGGGAAGAGAAGTGGTCCGACTTGCTCCTGAGGTCCTCCGCTCTCCTGAGCTGACCGGCATATGGGAAGGCAGGCTTGAGAAGATCGCAAAGGGAAAGGAAGATCCTGAGGCATTCATAAAGGATATCAAGAAGATGGCTTCAGACCTCGTGAAAGAGGTTGAGAGGAGCGACAAGGTCTTCTCTCCGAAGTTCAAGGATACGAAGAAGTGCCCCTTCTGCAATTCAGATATGATGAAGACTGTCGATGCGGACGGTTCAGTGCATTATATCTGCCAGAAGCTTTCATGCCAGTATGAGGAGAAGGAAGTGAAGGTGAAGGTCTCCACAGGGACCGCACCTGAGAAGAAGTTCTCCACAGATGCATCCGGCAAGATCCGTGTCGTTATAAACAGGAAATCCTCAGTGAAGGTCCCCAAGGCAGTCTATGAGACTAAGACTGTCGTTGTCCGGGAGTCAAAGCATGCCTTCAGGCGGGATAGGAGATCCGATGAGGAGAGGAGGCCCAGCCAGAACAGATTCTCCTCCTCTGATTTCGGCGGAGGTACGATGGCAGACTTCTTCCGCATCAGCCAGGAGAGGAACAAAGAGAGGTCTTCAAAGAGGAAATGAGGGAGTTCATCTACAAAGCCAGAGTCTATTTCTCCGATACCGATGCAGAAGGCATCGTATACCATGCGCGGTATCTGGACTGGGCGGAGCATGCCAGGACAGAGATGATCAGGGAGATGATTCCCGATTATTCACAGACAGCGCTCTCAGAAGGCGAAGATGGTGTTTTCATGGTTGTCCGCTCGATCAATATAGAGTTCAGACAGCCAGGCCTTCTTGACGATATGATCGAAGTGCATACAGGAATCGTGAATATGCAGCGCTTTTCATGCACAGTCCATCAGAGAATCATGAGAGGGGAGGATCTGCTTGCGGAGCTCGATATAAAGATCGCATTCATCTCGTCAGTGACAAGAAAGCCCCATCCGATTCCTGGATTCCTTATCGATCAGCTGAAGACGGAAGCATAGCCAAGGATTGTCTCTTCCATGTCTCTCTGCTCAGCACGGAATCCAAGTTCTTTCCGTATCTTCTCCGGATTGATGGCATATCGTCTGTCATGTCCTTTCCTGTCAGGAACGAATGAGATGAGATCCTCCGGTCTTCCAAGGATACTGAGTATCTTTCTTATCAGATCAATGTTCCTTATCTCATTCTCCGCTCCGATATTGTAGATCTCACCGCTTTTCCCATCCCTGATGATGAGATCCACTGCTCTTGCATGATCATCTGTATGTATCCAGTCCCGTACGTTCAGCCCGTCCCCGTAGACCGGGATCCTGATTCCATGAAGTGCATTCCAGACAGTCTTTGGTATGAGCTTCTCCCTGTTCTGCCCCGGTCCATAGTTGTTTGATGAACGCGAGATGGTCGCATTCATTCCGTATGTCCTGATGTATGAAAGCACAAGAAGATCCGCACCTGCCTTCGATGCACTGTAGGGCGAGCTGGGTTTCAGAGGGGACGACTCTGTGAATGCCTCATCATTCCGATCGAGAGGAAGATCACCATAGACCTCATCTGTCGATATCTGATGGAAGCGTCCGATCCCATGCTCAATGCAGGCATCAAGAAGAACGCCTGTACCATAGACATTGGTCCTGATGAACAATCCCGGGTCCTCAATGGATCTGTCTACATGGCTTTCCGCCGCGAAATTGACAAGGATATCGGGATGGAAGGAGAAGAGCTTCTCCACATCATCCTTCTTTGTGATATCCCCTTCGATGAATGCAAATCCGCTATTGCCGGAAACCTCATCCAGATTGTGCAGATCAGCAGCATATGTGAGGGCATCGAAGCATATGATCCTGTCCTCCGGATGTGTTCTGGATATGTATCTGATGAATGCTGAACCGACGAATCCGGCTCCTCCTGAGACTGCGATTACCATAGCCAGATTCTAGCATGCAAATCTGCCGGAATGGGATTATAATCGGAAAGAAAAAGAGCCCGGCTTTCCGGACTCTGAAGCGACCGACGGGAATCGAACCCGCATCTTCAGCTTGGGAAGCTGAGGTAATAGCCACTATATGACGGTCGCATATGCGCTGAGGATATACCAAAGGGCATTCTTTTGCAAGCTATGGGAGGATGGTATGGACGATAAAGAAAGGATGGAGCACTACAGGAAGATGACCGAGACCCCCGTTCCCAAGCTTATCGGACGTCTTGCTGTCCCTACGATCATAAGCATGCTTGTCTCGGCGATATACAACACTGCCGATACATACTTCGTGGCGAAGCTCGGGACCAGTGCCGCTGGTGCTGTGGGAATCGTATTCTCCATCATGGCTATCATCCAGGCTATCGGATTCACTATCGGAATGGGTGCTGGAAATATTCTTTCCAGGCAGCTTGGCGCAAAAAGGGATGAGGATGCGACAAAGACAGCTTCCTCCGGCTTCTTCTTCGCCCTTGTCCTCTCACTTGTGCTTGCATTCATCGGTATAGTCTTCCGTCCCGCATTGATGAGGCTTCTTGGCGCTACTGAGACTATACTTCCATATGCAGAGGCATATGCGCAGTATATCTTCATAGGATGCCCTGTGATGTGCCTTTCGTTTGTCATGAACAACTATCTCAGGGCAGAAGGCAAGGCCATGCTTGGAATGGTCGGGATAACGACTGGTGGTATGCTGAACATCGTTCTTGATCCGATCTTCATCTTCGCATTCGGTTTCGGTACAGCTGGAGCGGCAATGGCGACTGCACTCTCGCAGCTTGTTTCATTCTGCATCCTTCTCTCATTCTTCCTAAGAGGAAAGAGCAGTGTCAGGATATCATTGAAGATGGTGTCCGGCAGTGTTGGGACATATATCCAGATTGTAAAGATAGGAATGCCGACTCTGATGAGGCAGGGACTGGCAAGCATCGCTTCCATCTCCCTCAATGTCGCAGCCGCGTCATTCGGGGATGCTGCTGTAGCCGCGATGAGCATTGCAGGAAAGATTTCGATGTTCGCATTCAGTGCGATGCTTGGTTTCGGTCAGGGATTCCAGCCTGTCGCATCATTCAACTACGGGGCAGAGCTTTATGGCAGGGTCAAGGAGGCTGTCCGCTTCACAGCCATCACCGGTACTGTGATAATGACAGCTGCAGCTGCTGTATGCATCATCTTTGCCCATCCTCTCATCGGTGCTTTCAGGGCTGACGATCCTGAAGTGATGGAGATCGGGGTGATGGCGCTCCGTCTGCAGGCAATCCTTCTGCCTCTGACAGGTCTTGTAACGACAACGAATATGGGACTTCAGAGCACAGGACAGGCCCTCCCCGCAACAGTGCTTGCGATGGCAAGGCAGGGAATATGCTTCATTCCACTGATCCTTATCCTGCCTTCCCACCTCGGAATCCTCGGTGTTGAGATCGCACAGCCTCTTAGCGATTTCATAACATTCATTGCCGCAGTCTTCTTCTTTGTCTCATTCCAGAGAATGCTGAATGGAAAAGAAGCAGGGAAGGCACAGAATCATACCGGGCTGTGATACAATATCGATATGGACATCAGAAAGATCAAAGGAACAGTGAAGGATTATGCATGGGGAAATGATGATTTCATCCCTTCCCTTGTAGGAGGATATACAGGAGAGCCGCAGGCTGAGCTATGGTTCGGAACCCATCCATCCGGGGAGTCCTATACTGAAGACGGAGAGAGGCTTTCTTCTCTGATAGCATCTGACAAGTCGATACTCGGTGAAAGAGACTGGGAAAGATTCAATGGACAGCTTCCCCTTCTTCTCAAAGTGCTGGCTATCGCTAATCCGCTCTCTCTTCAGTGCCATCCTGATAAGGCCCAGGCAGAGGATGGCTGGAGAAGGGAGAAGGAGATGAGAGAGAGGGGAGAGGATGGGGATTATCAGGATGATAACCAGAAAGCCGAGATAATAGCGGCCCTATCTCCTATAACAGCGATGTGCGGATTCAGGGATATCGAAGTAACGAAGGCCGATCTTGCAGTGCTCATGCCAGTATCATATGCAGGAATCCTGAAAGATATCTCAAGTGATGTGAAGTCTCTCTTCCTAGGGCTTTATTCCCTTGATGAGAACAGGAAGGAATCTGTGCTCAGTGAGTACCGGAATTCACTTGAAGCGTCTGGCGATGACAGCTGGTCCGGCCTTTTCCTGACACGGAAGGGAATTGCCCTGAAGTGCCTCAAGGAGTATCCGGGGGATATCGGAGCTCTGTTCCCTTATATGATGAACATCGTGAATCTCCAGATAGGAGAGGCGCTTTATCTTCAGCCCGGTACTCTGCATGCCTATGTCCTGGGAAATGGCATTGAGCTCATGGATGCTTCTGACAATGTCCTGCGTGGAGGTCTAACAGAGAAGCGCATCAATCTGGAGGAGCTTGAGAGGGTGATGTCATTCAGCTCATCTGCTGTATCAAAGGCCCCGATATCCCGTACGGGTTCAGGCAGAGTCTCCTACGATTGTCCTTCAGAGAGCTTCGTCCTGCGCCGCGCATCAAGTGGAAGCTATGAAGTGAAGGGTGGACGGCTATCACTTGCTCTTGTAACAGAAGGGACTGCCCGCTTCTCATATAAAGGAGAGGGATTGAGACTCGAGAAAGGCGAGTGTGCTCTCATCCCAGCCTCAGCGGCTCCTTTTGGGATAAATATCAGAGGAACAGTATTCTTTGCTGAGATACCGGATCCTGCATGAAGCGGAGACTGCTGCCAGATCTGGTTTTCTGATCGGAAAGGGGAATTCCTGATTGAATTCAATGCCCTTAAAGGTCATATGCTTCTGTATCTCTGAAGTCCCTGTTAGAGATTGCTTTTCTTTAAAACATGAAAGAAATCCACAAACAGGGTTTTTGCAACGGCCATCCATGAGATAATTTTCAGAAAACTCTAAAGAATCATGACCATCTGATTAAGACCGTTATTGTTGTTTTTATAAAGATGCCTGAAGCCTCTGGATTCATAGTATCCAATGACATCGTCATTGCATTCGGCCAGGAGAAGGCGTCCACCGAGGATATCCTGTCCTTTGTAGACCATAGAAAGCATCTGATCGAATAGAAAGCCTTTCGGGAGCTTCCCGTATGAGATTCCATCATTCCTTGCGAGCTGCCCTAGAAGAATGCATGATAGTACCGTGGCATCCCCATCTCCTACGCCTCTCAGCTTCTTCCACAGGCGCTCCGGTATATCCGCAGAATATTCAAGCCTACCAAGACCAAGGGTGAAGTATCCCAAAGTATACATATCCGCATCTACGAGGATATACGTTCTTCCCTTGTTGGCCTTCTCATATGGTATAGCATTGATGTGGGCAAAGCGTTCCACGTCCGCGTTCCGTTCCACTGAAAAAGAAGACAGGAGCTTGTCAATCATCTCCTGTCTCTGGATTTCCTCTGAGGATCTGTCCTTGGCTATCCATTTGGAGAGCCGGATCATCTCAATCATTTCGCTCATTTTTCCATCCAGCTCCTCATCTTCCTCATTGTCTCTTCCGTAGGCTTTGCCTCAGGAACAGGAGCTGCCTGTGGCTTCTTTGGACCATTCTTCTCATAGTCCTTGAAAGCCTTTTCAAGATTCTTCACTCCCCAGTCAGGATTTATCCTGAATGTCGTATCGAAAGAGCTTGTAGCCATTTTACTGTTCCTCCAATTGCAATATATCAGATAATCCGTGTCCTTACCAATGCTTTCTTGTGCAAGGAAAGCCGCTCTCTATTGTGGTGATATAATGTTACGGAATATGCATACAAATATGCAGAAACTCAACGCCTTCCTAGGACTTCAGAGAATGAGCAAGTCTAGAGCGAAATTGGAGGATCCTTGCAGTATGGCTTAGCGCAGAAGTCCATTCCCTTTCCTCAGCATATCCACAACACCAAGAAACAGTGCTGTATCTTTTGACTTTTTGATCTTTTTATAGACCTTCTTGAATTGAGTTGTAAGGAATATGTCAAGCATCGAGTGCAGCCCTTAGATCTTCCATTGTCTTATATGGTCCATCAAGATTTCTTTCTTCCATCGCATCGGAAATTGCTTTCCTTGTTAGGAACTCTGGATACAGCGAAAGGTATTATTCTTTATCGCAGTTCCTCTATATGGAATATTATCTCTTCTCTCAGTTCTGATAATTTCTGCAGCTTTTGGTTATCTTTGTATTTCTTCCATAGTACATAAACCAGTACCGCAGGAAGAGGATGAAGGCTGGAGAATATTCAGGAAATAGGGTATACAGCTGACAGATTCATGATCTTCGCTGAATGATCTTTGCGGGATTGCATGCCATGCTTCCAGTCTACTGGCCGCATGGCTTTTTCTTTGATATATTCCTTTTCTGTTATGGAATACGTTGCGATAGATTTTGAGACTGCATCGGGATCTCCCGATTCTGCCTGCGCGATAGGACTTGTCAGAAAGGATGCGGAGGGTGAGACGATTGACAGCTACTACTCTCTGATCAGGCCTCCGCGCCTTGTTTTCGATCCGCATTGCACCGCAGTCCATCATCTTGATCCTGCAGACATAATAAAGGCCCCGACCATTGCGGACTTGTGGGAGGATATCACATCATTCATAGGCAGGGCGCCGCTGGTCGCGCATAATGCGCCTTTTGATATAAATGTCCTGAGATCATCTGCATCTGCATGGGATCTTGAGGCTCCGCATAACGATTATTACTGCACGCTCTCTCTATCAAGGAGACTGTGGAAAGGCAGACGTTCATACAGCCTTACTGCTCTGGCTTCCTCCCTTGGCTGGGAGTATGATGCCCATAATGCACTCGCTGACAGCGATACGTGCGGGAGACTCTTCTCAAGGCTCTGCGGAAGCTATCTATTCAATGATGATGATGCTAAGCGCTTCTTCCGCAGGGTGTACAAAGAGAAGAACGGACGCTATCCGAAGCAGATCTAGGCTCTTTCCATAAGCCCCGCTCTCACTGCGAGCGCGGGATAGCAGAATGTCACCCAGAATCCAAGAATGAAGAAAGCGATGAGCTTTTCTGTATAGTGCGGAAGAGGAAGCATCATCAGTATGGCAACTACGGCTATCGATGATATAAGGCCGATGATGTATCTTGCGGCTTTCTTCCCGATGGTTCCTTCTGAAGTGAAATCGATGTGCTTCTTCTCGATATTAGCTCCGATGAGGACTCCTGCTGCAATCGCCATGTTCGAAGAGAAGTCGGAGAAGGCGAGATCCTCGATGAGTGCCATATCAAGCAGAAATGCTGAGATGGCTGCTGATGCAAGGCAGATCGCCCCATAGATCATTGTGAACATCAGAAAGCTTTCCCTGCTTTCCTGCATTTGCAGGAACATCGGCGCAAGGAGGAATGCCGAGATAAGTCCTATTATCGTTCCTGCAAAGACATCCATCGGCCAGTGCACTCCAAGATACATCCTCGATACAGGCACCATGATTATAAGGATGATTGCAATCGCCCTCAGAATCCTGGAGCTGAAGATGACAGCCAGGGAGCCATAGAATGAGGATGCGCCTGTGCTGTGTCCAGACGGAAAGGAGTATCCGGTCGCTGTTTCAAGTCTTCCTCCGCTGATAAGCTCCGGATAGACCATGAAAGGCCGTGGGTATCTGACAATCGCTTTCACTATCTGGGTTGTTATCAAGGCAGTAAGCATTGAAAGAGTGACGGCGAATCCTCTTTTCTTATCCAGGCACCAATAGATGAAGAGTATTATGAAAAGCGGAATGACTATCTCCCCGGTCATGGAGATCATGTTCATCAGCACATCAAGGACTGGATTGGCAATACGCTGGAAAAACAGAAGGATATTGAGCTGCATAGTAGTACCTGCAATCAATCTCCTGAGATGATTTCAGCCGGTAAAATAAAAAGACTCCCTGTTTCCAAGGAGTCTTATGCTCCCCCGGAGGGATTCGAACCCCCGACAGGGTGGTTAACAGCCACCTGCTCTACCGACTGAGCTACAGGAGAATTGCGTTCTTCCGAACAATGGAGAGAATAAGGATTTTGATATGTGCTGTCAATACCTTTGCGATAAAATCCTGAAATTCAGGTTCGTACAGGAAAATGCTATGCAAAAGATGTGTTCCAGGTGGTATATTGATGTGGAGGAAAACAAGGAGGGGCAGGGCTTATTGCTGACCGTTCTCATATGAAAAAGCTTCTATTCGTTCTCGCATTCGTATCCGTTCTTTTCCAGTCATGCGCTGTAAGCCCTGTGCCTGATGCTGATGATCCCAGGACTCTCTATCTTGTCCAGGTGTCGATGACCTATGGCAATGAGGGGTCCGGCAACTATATTGCTGAGACTGTGAACAGGAGTGCTATGTCATCAGCTATTGAATCTCTCTTCGATGATGGCCATACGGACTTCGATGAGATGGAAGCTGTCATATTCGATGAGGTCCGGGGCAGCTACTATCTCTCAGCTTCAGCTGCATTGCCGGAGGAATCTGGGAAATGGACCCTTGAAGGGGATATAATCCCTAAGCTTGAAAGCATCTCGGACAGGGCTGACCAAAATGATCTTCTTGTCATTTTCATATGCGGCCATGGCAGAGCTGATGGTGCGCTATGCTTCTATAATCCAGATGCGGAAAATGGTATGGACTATCTGCTGCCTGAGGATTTCATCAGTCTGATGGCTGGAATTGAATGCAATAAGCTTGCCTTGCTCCTTACATGCTTCTCTGGAACAGTCGCGGATCTGGGAGATGGGGCAATGAGCAATGGAATGATCATAAACGAGGATATGAATGCAGGCTTCTCAACAGAGTTCTCGATAGGAAAGGCTCTCTCTGATTCCCTGGCAAAGCAGTTCGGTTCTTCCGGCTCTGGAAATGGGAAGCTCTGGATGATAACCGCAGCCCAGCATGATCAGGAATCTTTCAGCTTCAACTACACAGATGCTGATGGAATGAAGATGACATGGGATCCGTTTGTCGATTATGCTGCGCAGTCGTTTGGGTATGATCCTGTGAATGACAGCTTCAGCATAACCGGCAGTGACAGGCTTTCCGTAATGGATATTTGCAGGAATATCGCAAGGCTGTATAAGCTGCCGATAGTTGATGCAGCAGCATCGATGCCGGACGAGATGAGGAATGCATTCATCATTTACGGCATGGAGGATGAGCCATTGGAGAGATCGCAGGTGCTGGATTACGTCCTTACAGGCGTCGATCTTGTCCTTTTCTGAATATTGTTCCATTTCTTTTAATCTGATAGAATCCACGCTGTATTCCAAAGGAAGGTATATTTATGAAAGCAGTTGAGCTGTCAAAGGCCTATGATCCTAAGGATTTTGAGGACCGTATCTATTCTTACTGGAAGGAAAAAGGCGAATTCGCCCCTTCCGATTCCGATAAAGAGCACTTTTCGATAGTCATGCCGCCACCGAATGTCACAGGTGTGCTTCATATGGGACATGCGCTGAATAACAGCCTGCAGGATATAATCATAAGGTACTACAGGATGCATGGCCGCCCGACGCTCTGGGTTCCGGGAACCGATCATGCCGGCATCGCAACGCAGAATGTCGTTGAGAGACAGCTTCAGAAAGAGGGACTGAGGCGTCAGGATCTTGGACGTGAGAAGTTCGTAGAGCGCACATGGAAGGTCAAGGAGAAGCATCATGATATCATAAAGAGCCAGCTCGAGAAGATGGGCTGTTCATGTGACTGGGATCATGAGCGCTTCACTATGGATGAAGGTCTCTCCAGAGCTGTCCGTGAAGCATTCGTGACACTCTATGAGAAAGGTCTCATCTATAAGGGCAAGTATCTCGTTAACTACTGCCCGAAGTGCGGGACGGCGCTCGCTGATGACGAGGTGGAGTACGAGAACGTTCCGGGAAAGCTCTATGATGTCAGATATCCATATGCAGATGGATCAGGATACATTACAGTTGCGACGACACGTCCTGAGACGATGTTCGGTGATACTGCTGTTGCCGTCAATCCCGATGATGAGCGCTATAAGAGCGTTGTCGGCAAGGAGCTTCTTCTTCCGCTAACTGACAGGAAGATCCCCATCATCACCGATAGATTCGTCGATATGGAGTTCGGTACAGGCATGGTGAAGATCACTCCGGCACATGATCCGAATGACTTCGAGTGCGGAAAGCGCCATGATCTTGAGGCAATCAATCTCCTCAATCCCGATGGAACGCTCAATGAGAATGTCCCGGAGAAGTACCGCGGAATGATGGCGGAGGATGCAAGGGCGCTTGTTGTCGAGGATCTTGAGAAGGGCGGGTATCTTGTGAAGATCACCGATCATGCCCATGATGTCGGCCATTGCTATCGCTGCCATACGACTGTTGAGCCATACCTTTCGGAGCAGTGGTTCGTATCGATGAGAAGTCTTGCTGATAAAGCACTCGCAGCATGGAAGAATGGAGATATCGTATTCTATCCCAGAAGGTGGGAGAATACATATGCCCATTGGATGGAGAATATAAGGGACTGGTGCATATCCCGTCAGCTCTGGTGGGGACATAGGATTCCTGTCTGGTACTGCCAGGACTGCGGGAAGATGATCGTATCCCGCACCGATGTCACAGAGTGTCCTGACTGCCATAGCCATAATCTGAAGCAGGATGAGGATGTTCTTGATACATGGTTCTCATCATGGCTCTGGCCGTTCTCGACGCTCGGCTGGCCTGATAAGACGCTGGATCTTGAGAAGTTCTTCCCGACCAATACGCTTGTGTCCGCATATGATATCATCTTCTTCTGGATTTCCAGGATGATAATGTCCTCAGAGATCTTCATGGGCAAGGCTCCTTTCCGTGATATCGTGATCACAGGTCTTGTCAGGGATATCAAGGGGCGCAAGATGTCCAAGTCCCTTGGGAATGGCATTGATCCTCTTGAGGTTATTGACCGCTTTGGTGCGGATGCAATGAAGTTCACGCTCTGCTACCTTGCAGCCCAGGGACAGGATGTCATGATCGATATGGAGTCATTCCGTCTTGGTTCAAGATTCGCAAACAAGATCTGGAATGCTGCAAGATACCTTCTCCTGAATCTTGAGGGAAGGGAGCTTGTGGAGATTGACAGAGCCAGACTCTCGATCATGGACCGCTGGATCTATTCCCGCCTCAATACGGCTGCAGAGACGATCCATGATGCTATGGAGAACTATAGATTCAATGAGGCAGCGCAGGCTATCTACTCATTCTTCTGGAATGACTACTGCGACTGGTATATCGAGGCATCGAAGCCAAGGCTGCTCTCAGGAAGCGAGGATGAGAAGAATCTTGCTGTATCCGTTCTCATGGACATCCTTGAGAAGGCTATGAGGCTTATGCATCCATTCCTTTCATTCATCACAGAGGAGATCTATCAGAAGCTTCCGAACCATGAAGGAGATGTCATCACGGCTCTTTATCCAGAGTATTCCGCAGACGCTGAGGACAAGGAGGCTGATGATCTTGTCGGGCTTCTGCAGGAGGCTTCGAGGGTAGTGAGGGCCGCAAGGGCTAATCTTCAGATCGCTCCTGAGAAGAAGCTCAAGGTCGTGATCAGGATGCCAGAGTCCGCTTCAGCTGCATTCTTCCGTCAGGAAGCGGATCTGATGAAGTCCTTCATGACAGCATCATCGATTGTCATAGACACCGATGGAAGCGAGGATGTGAAGGGGGCATTCCCTGCAACGGCTATCGGTTTCGAGGCCTTTGTATTCGTGCGCGATGCAATTGATATCGATGCGGAGATAAAGAGGCTCGAGAACGAGATCCAGAAGAACACAGCGCTTCTTGAGGCTTCTGAGAAGAAGCTCTCCAATGAGAACTTCATATCACATGCAAAGCCTGAGGCCATTGAGAAAGAGAAGGGCAAGAAGGCTGAGTTCGAGGAGAAGATAGAGAAGGCAAAGGAGCATATAAAGCTTCTGGAGTCGTTCTGATATCCAAAGATGGCTGAAAGATGGTGCTGTGATCCTATTGCCTGGTGAGCAGCACCATTTTCATTGAGTCCTGATCTGCTGGCTCTCTTTCAGCTTCTTATGCAATTGCATATAATCGCTGTATGCTTATTCATGGTCTTCAGAAGA
>CALXKS010000068.1 GCA_944389015.1 uncultured Spirochaetaceae bacterium | reverse complement strand
GATGGCATCCTTTTCCTTTGTGCTTTTCTTGGTCATCTGCTGTATCTCCTTCCTTACAGTAGCATTTCCCATTTACACAAACTATCTTACAGGCCCGTTCGATGAGATAATGCAGAAGAAGATCAAGATCGCAAGTGAGGAGAGTCTGAAGAAAGGCGAGGCTGATGGTCTTCAGAAGGGTCGATCAGAAGGCCGGCAGGAGGGAAGACAGGAAGTTGCCAGGAGCATGGTGCGTGATGGTTCTATTCCGCTTTCCAAGATTGCAGAGTTTTCTGGACTCACGCTTGGTGAGGTTGAGAGCATCAGGAACAGCATACAGTCATGAATATAATGAAAGGGCGTCAGGAAAATCCCTAGCGCCCTATACAGCAGAGATGCGATATCAGAGTTCGGATCTGCTTTTCACTATTCTGGAAAGTATTCCATAAACTTTAGCCTCTTCAGCACTCATCCAGTGATCACGCTCTGTATCAGATTCGACTTCATCCCTTGTCTTCCCGACAGCATCGGCAATCACCTGATCAAGCTTATGTCTCAGCTGCTCGATCTTCTCAGCATATATTGCAACATCGATTGCGACGCCCTTGAGCTGGGAAAGCGGCTGATGGATAAGGAATGTCGAATCAGGGAAAGCCACTCTCCTCTCAACGGGAACTGAGAGATATATCAGGGCGGCAGCTGAGGCAACAAGTCCCATAGCAACGACTGTCACAGGAGAATTGACGAATCTGATCATATCGTAGATTGCGAACCCGGAATCAACATCGCCACCAGGACTGTTGATATAAACATAGATCGGATCGGATGACTCACTATCCAAGACAAGCATCTCCCTGGCGAATTCATCAGCTCTATCCCTGTTGATTTCACCAGAAATCATAACAGTACGTGTCTTCAGAAGCCTGTCATTGAGACTAGGATCCGGCTTATATTCCTTCTTATTGTTTTCCATAGCTGAGAATATAACCCAAACAGGAATAAAAGGAAACAATTACAGATCTTCCAGCGCAATCCTTATCTCACTGTCACAGAATCCTTTCCTGCAGAGCACTGCCCTAGCCCCGTCCCTGCCCTTCTTCCTGACAAGGCTTCCGGCATAGCTTTTGAGATACGGGATATGCTCCCCGCTCTCCCAGCAATCAGAAAGCACTGCATCTGCGATATCGGAAGGAACACCCTTCTCTTTAAGACGCATACATAAAATAGCCTTTCCTTCCGGATTCCGTCTGAGCCTTGAGCGGACAAAAGCATATGCAAAACGCTTATCGGAAAGGCTTCCTTCACCTATAAGCATCTGTACAGCATCTTCGATTTCTTCTTTCCCGTATCCCTTTGAAACAAGCTTATTCTTCAGCTCTTTCACGGAGTGTTCTCTCATAGCCAATAGCTTCAAAGCCCGATCATATGCGTCCATGCATTGATTCTAGCATTCAGGAGATACAAATAGAAACCCCGTATGGTAGGTGATAGTTGATATGTATCTGAGAAAGCCATGCCACTAAAGCTATGAATATATCCAGTCCCCTCTCTCTGGAATCGAGCACGATATCATAAGGGAATCAGGCTTCCTTGCCAGAATCCCAATTGAGATTCGAAATAGCCTTCAGTGATGCCCTGATATTCTTATCACTATAAAAGGATGCATTGCGCCGTATATGCTTTTTCATCACTTCCTCAGCTCTGTCCTCATCCCCAGAGAGTACTGCCTCTGCAATGAGTCTATGCTCCTCTTTTGAAGAATCCGGACGTCCTGGCATATACAGTACGGCAAAATGAAAACGTGAAGTGATTGAATAAATCCTTCCGATGAAATCCTCGAGGAATTTATTCCCCGACATCCTGAAGATCTGCCTGTGGATCGCACTGCACAGCTTGTAATACTCTTCGATATCATCGGTATTATCCATCGCATCAAGAATATCATTCAGGATTTCTGCATCTTCCTTTTCCGCATTCCTGCATGCAAGGCGTGCCGCAAGTCCTTCATTTACTTCCCTTATCATATACAATCCAAGAATATCATCGATTGAAAGTTGCCGGACCACAGCTCCCTTGTTCGGATAGTGGATCGCAAGCCCCTCTGATACTAAACGCTCAATGGCGATACGCACAGGAGTCCGGCTTACATGGAATTCCTTCGCAAGCTCTGTTTCGACGAGACGATATCCTGAAGGATACTCCCCTGATATTATCCGGTCATATACAGTATGATATATATCTGGTTTACGATTGCCTTTCTGCATTATCATCTTCCCTTCTAGAATTTAGAGCAAACCAACAGATTGTACAACAATCCGATGGAATATTCATGGCCTGCCCTTTCCGAAATAGAAGCCCCACTCCAGGAAAGACCGGGAGGGGGCTGAAGAATCAATCGCGGAGCGAGAGGAAATTAGCCTTCTGCCTTGGCAAGCATATCGAGAACCCACTTCGGAGCAAGTTCAGGAAGCGGCCGTCCTTCAGCCTTGCACTTTGAGTACTCGGCGATGGTTATGCGTCTCTTCTTCTCGTACTCCTCCTTCTCCTCTGCTTTCTGCAGAACCTCTTCGATACGATCGCGTGGGACGATGGTAACGCCATCGGCATCACCCACAACAAGATCTCCGGGATTAACAGAAACACCAGCGCACTCTATCGCGGTGTTGATCTTCCCAGGTCCTATTTTCAAAGGCCCTCTCTGCTGGAATCCCCTGGAAAATACAGGGAAGCCCATCTCGGAAAAACCCTTCCGGTCACGGACAAGACCATCGATGACAATCCCTTCGTATCCGACAGCCTTCGCTGCACCGCCGATAAGATCGCCAAGATAGGCCCGGGACCTATCATTCTTCCCGTCGATTACAAGGATATAGCCCTCACCACCTTGGTATACAGCGACGTGAATCGGGAAATTATCACCCCCTGATGTCTCAACAGTCGCTGCTGTGCCGCAGATTCTGCTATCGAGATCTATAGGCAGAATCTCAGCATCCAAGCAACCATCGCAAGGAATCCCGAGATCTTTCATGCCATCTGCAAGCTCAGCGGATCCAAGCTTCCTTGCTCTTTCAATGAGTGACTTATCAATAAGTTCTGGAAATGGATAGTATTCGCTCATCAGATGACTCCGACTTCCTTGAAGTACTTCTCTGCACCTGGGTGAAGAGGAGCAATGCATGAACCGACAATATTCTCTGGAGCAAGATCACGGAAGAAGCTGTGGGCCTGTACAAGTGCGTCCTTGCTTTCGAATATCGCCTTGACGAACGAGTAAACAGCATCATCAGAGAGATCCTTATTGCAGAATACCGTAGTCCAGTTGCCTACAGTCTGGATATCCTCATCGAATCCGGCATATGTGCCAGCAGGAATAGTCATAGGACTCATTTCAGGGAATGCATCGCAGATGATCTCGATCTCCTCTGGTGTAAGCTCGATGATATCAAAATCATTCGTCTTCAGGACATCAACCATCCATGCAGCTCCAAGTCCTGTAGCATCGAGAATCGCATCGACCTGACCTGTTTTGAGACGTGATGCGGCCTGGGTGCGGTTTCCGCTGAATTCAAGAGTGACGTCATCAAGAGGAACACCTATGACAGGAAGGAGCTTTCTTGTTGTCATCTCAACTCCATCACCTACCACAAGACATTCAATCCTGCAGCCTGCAAGCTCTGTGATGTCGGAAACATCCTTGTTCTTCCTGACAACGACATGGAGCGGTGTTGCACTGTAATTGAACATCGTTCTGATGTTTTCGCATGGTGCTCCTTCAAAGCTGTCCGTTCCTGCGACAGCGATGGAAACAGTACTTGCCTGCGCCATACCAATTGACATCTCTCCAGAATCAACAAGTATAGCATTCTGGGCACTGCCACCCGTTGCCTGAGCGGTGACACTGAGATCGGTTTTCCCTGAAACCTCTGCAGCCATAGCAGCTCCCATGGTGAAGAAGTTTCCACCAAGGCTTGCCGTTCCAAGACTAAGCACCGTTGAACCGCCGGCAGCTGACTCTGGTGCGCCACCAGCAAACACTGATGATACCGCTATGATTGCAATCAGAATCATAATCCACGTCTTTCTCATATTTTTCTCTCCTTTTTTTCTGGTTATATCTTTCTTATGCCTGTACGGCTGCTCTTCCAGCTGTACTATTTTTTTT
>CALXKS010000067.1 GCA_944389015.1 uncultured Spirochaetaceae bacterium | reverse complement strand
AGGATCAATCCTGCAGATCCGCACTGGGCTGACAGGGATCGCTTCATACTCTCAAAGGGTCATGCAAGCGTTAACCTCTATACGGTTCTTGCGGCTCGCGGCTTCATTTCCCCTGATCTTCTTCCTTCATTCAGAACTCTTGGAAGCATTCTTCAGGGACATCCTGCGATGCTCAAGGTTCCTGGAGTCGATATGTCGACAGGTGCTCTTGGCCACGGACTTTCAGTAGGTCTTGGAATGGCTATGGCTGCAAAGCTTTCAGGAAAGAAGTACTGGACATATGTCATGACAGGTGAGGGATGCCTTGATGAGGGCTCAACCTGGGAGGCAATGCTTGCTGCAGCTAAGTATAAGCCAGAAGGCCTTGTCCTCATGATCGATTACAACAAGGTACAGCTTGATGGAACAGAAGAGCAGATTCTCTCTCTCGAGCCGCTCCGCGATAAGCTTGTCTCGTTCGGCTGGCACGTCGCAGATGCAAAGTATGATGGCAACAATACTGCGGATATCCTTGCATCATTCGACTGGATGGACAGTGACAATGTATGGCCGAAGGCTGTTATCTACGACACCATCAAGGGTAAGGGAGTTGATTTCTCTGAGGGCAAGAACACATGGCATGGTGCCAAGATCGATGATGAGCACTACAACATCGGTATTGTCCAGCTTGATGAGGATGTAAAGAAGAAGGAGGCACTTATATGAGCAAGGCTATGCGTGACGCATTCGGCGATCATCTTCTGGCACTTGGAAAGGATCATCCAGAGCTTGTTGTTCTTGATGCGGATGTCTCCAGCTCCACGAAGAGCGCAAAGTTCGGCAAGGAGTATCCTGAGAGATTCTTCAATGTCGGTGTAGCAGAGGGCAACCTCGCTGGCATGGCTGCAGGTCTTGCCACATGCGGCTATCATCCGGTAATCAACGCATTCGCAATCTTCCTCTCACTGAAGAGCCTCGATCAGATCAGGAATGATATGTGCTATAACAGCCTTCCTGTTATCATCGCAGGAGCATATGGCGGTCTTTCCGACAGCTTCGACGGTGCGAGCCATCAGGCTATTGAGGATATCGCGATATTCCGCTCGCTTCCAAACATGGAAGTAATCGTTCCTTCTGATGCACATCAGGCAGAGCTTGCTCTTGAGTATGCTCTTGGAAGAAAGAATCCTGTCTATATCAGGCTCAACAGGAACGAGATGCCCGATATCGATACAGATAAGGATGCATTCTTCGCCGGCAAGGCTGTAAAGGTCAAGGAAGGCAAGGATGTGACAATCGCAGCTAACGGCATTACAGCATCGATGGCTGCTTCTGCTGCAGATCTTCTTGCTGCAAAGGGAATCAGCGCAGAGGTATTCTCTGTACCATTCGTAAAGCCGATTGACACCGCATCCATCTTCGAGTCTGTAAAGAAGACAGGTGCGCTTGTGACTGTCGAGGAGGCTGTTCTCAATGGCGGATTCTATTCAGCCATTGCGGAGAAGGCTTTCGCAGAAGGCTTGAATGCCAAGGTCTGCCCGATCGGAATCGATGACAAGTTCGGTGAGACAGGTCCTTATATCGAGCTTCTTGCTCATTATGGACTTTCTGCTGAGGCTATTGCAGAGAAGGCAGAGAAGCTTATAAAGTAATTTCCGGCCATATGGCCAAAGGAGATAAGACTTATGGATTATTTTGCAAAAGCGTATGAGCTTCTGAAAGAGTGGAAGGGTGATTCCTATACTTTCGGTGTAGGATGCCTTGACAAGGTCGGCAGCATCGCTGCTGGTTTCGGAAAGAAGGCTCTCCTTGTATCCAACACAACATACATGAAGGCAGTTGCTGATGAAGTTGAGGCATCTCTCAAGGCAGCAGGTGTCGAGATTGTCGGCGGCAAGATCGCTCCCGATGCAAAGCCAAATGCACCAAGGGAAGATGTCTACAGGCTTACGACATATGTTCTTCAGTTCCAGCCTGATGTAATCGTTGCAGTCGGTGGTGGTTCCACAATCGATGCATGCAAGGCTGCAAGCATGCTTGCAACCCTCGGTGCAAAGATCTCTCCTGAGATCGATGAGTACTTCGGAACAGGAAAGGTCACTGACTACCTCGCTTCAACAGGTGCAAAGCTTGTTCCTGTCTTCGCAATCGAGACAAGCGCATCAAGCGGTGCTCACCTTACAAAGTATTCGAACATCACTGATCCAGTAGCTGGACAGAAGAAGCTCATTGTTGATCCTGCTATCATACCTGCAGCTTCTCTCTTCGACTACAAGGTCACATGCACAATGCCTGTAAAGGTTACTATCGATGGAGCTATGGATGCTATTGCCCATACATTCGAAGTATTCTGCATGGCAAAGGGCGATGCTTATGATAAGGCAAAGGAGCTTGCTGAGGCAGCTATCGGTCTTGTTGTCGACAACGCTGGCGAGATCATCAAGAATCCTAGCGACATCAAGGCAAGAGAGGCTATCGGTCTTGCAACTGATCTTGGTGGTTATGCAATCATGGTCGGTGGAACATCTGGCCCGCACCTCACATCCTTCAGCCTCGTTGATATCGTAGGCCATGGAACAGCTTGCGGACTCATGAACCCGTACTACATTGTATTCTACAGCAAGGCTATCCAGCCACAGCTCAAGGTAGTAGGAAATATCTTCAAGAAGCATGGCTATACCGATGCTGACATCGACAAGCTCGAGGGCAGAGCACTTGCAGAGGCAGTTGCAAATGCAATGATCGCATTCTGGAAGTCAATCGGTGCTCCTACAACTCTTGCTGATATCCCGGGCTTCAAGAAGGATGTCCATATCCCAAGAGCTCTCAAGGCTGCTAAGGATCCGGATCTCAAGATGAAGCTGCAGAATATGCCTGTTTCAATGACAGCTGATGATGTTGATGAGTTCATGGCTCCGATCCTCGAAGCTGCTGCAACAGGTGATCTCTCACTGATCAAGGAAATGTAACGGAGGAAAAGCATGCTGGCTGCGAATCCATTTGGTCCATCGTTCGGGGATCTTCAGATTCCTGATCATACACACATAGCGCATATGGAGGGGGCTTCCCCAATGGCCAATCCCGGTAAGGCGATTCTTGAATCCCTTACTGATCCGATCGCGTCTGATAGCCTCAAGAACATCGCAAAGGCTAAGAAGGCTGCGAATGCATCGGCAAAGGCTGTGATTGTCGTGTCTGACAATACACGTCCTGTGCCGTATAAAGGGGAAGAAGGTATCCTGATGCCTGTGATCGATACCCTGATGGATACAGGGTTCAAAGCAGATGAGATCACGGTGCTTATCGCAACTGGCATGCATCGCCCGATGGCTGAGGGCGAGATACGTTCGATGCTGGATAGCCGTGTCTTCGATCTTGGAATCAAGGTCGTGAACCATGAGCCGAGGAACGAGGAGAGGCTGTCCTTCATCGGAACAACCAAGCGTGGAACGAAGGTCATGATCGATTCGGTCTATACCGGAGCCGATCTGAAGATAGCTACAGGTTTGGTTGAGAGCCATTTCATGGCAGGGGCATCAGGTGGCAGAAAGGCCATCTGCCCCGGAATCATCGGGGAGGATTCGACATTCATATTCCATGGTCCTGCTCTGATGGATGATGAGAACTCCAGGGATCTTGTGATTGAGGGCAATCCTGTTCATGAGGAGAGCCTCGAGGTTGCAAAGATGGCTGGTGTTGATTTCATCGTCAATGTAACGCTTGACCACAGCTTCCATGTGACAGGAGTATTCTCAGGCGATCTTGAGAAGGCGCATCTTGCGGCGGTTGAGCATATAAGAAAGGATGTAGAGGTAGCAATCCCGTATCAGGCTGATGTAGTCATAACACATGCAGGGTTCGTCGGCATCAACCACTATCAGGCCGCGAAGTGCGGTGTCGCATCGCTTGGAGCACTCAAGAAGGATGGATACCTCGTTACAATCGCGAACTGCACAGATCAGGGCAATGTGATAGGAAGCGCCAATTACCGCACGGCTCTTGCGCTTCTCCATCTTGATGGTCCTGAGAAATTCAATAAGCTCCTCCGCAGCCCTGACTGGGTATTCCTCCCCGAGCAGTGGCAGGTACAGGAGTGGGCAAAGGTCTTCAGGAGAATCCCGGAGAACCACTACTATTTCTTTGCTCCGCAGATTCCTCATCGTGAATTCGATCTTCTTCCTGGTATTGATATCAGGACACTCGGAAATGAGGATGAGAGCGATAAGAACGTATATTCGAGAATGGTAGAGCTCGCTATCTCGGATATAGAGAAGAGAACAGGAAAGAAGAGGGAGGATATGAAGATCATCTATATTGCAGATGGTCCATATGAGATTCCTGTTGTCAAGGAGGGTTAAGTATGAAGCTCGGAGTTGCTATTGCAAGTGACAATGCTCTTCCATCGGCATTTGTTGTGATGAGAGGGCTTGAGAAATCAATAAAGCTTGCGCATGAGTTCGGCTATGATGGAGTTGAGCTTGCGCTTAAGGAACCGGATGAAATGCCGGCTAAGGAGCTTCTTGATCTCCTTAAGAAGAATTCAATCGAGGTCTCTGCAATCTCATCTGGTCAGGTATTCGCAGCAAGAAAGCTGATGTTCACCGATCCTGATAAGGAAAAGAGGGCAGAGCTTGTGAAGAGCTTCTGTGGTTTCATCGATCTTGCTGCTGAAACAGGTTGCGGACTTGTCAATATCGGAAGAGTGCGCGGATCCATCGGTACAAGAGACAAGAATGAAGCTGAGAAACTTTTCATAGATATGGCCAATACGCTTTGTGACTATGCTGAGAAGAAGGGTGTCACAATGATACTTGAGCCAGTCAACCGCTATGAGATCGACTATATCAACAGCACAGATGAAGGCGTGGAGCTTATCCACAAGGTCAACAGACCTAACTTCACCATGATGCCGGATGTATTCCATATGAATATCGAGGACGATCATATCGGAGAGGCGCTTATCAGGAATCGCGAGTATGTAAGATATGTCCATCTTGCGGATTCCAACAGACATGCCCCTGGCGATGGACACCTTGATTTCGATGATATCTTCAGTGCCCTTGGGAAGATCGGATATGATGGATGGTGCACGGTCGAGTGCCTGCCATTCCCTGATCCGGAGACAGCAGCAAAGAGAGCTGTTGCTTTCCTCAGACATAGATATATCTGATTTATTTTCAGTGGTAGACCTCCATGCTGCTCCCGGATCACGGGAGCTTTCTTTGTCCTGAAGGTTCCATAGATAATGCTGTTTCTTTGATTTGTATAGCTGAAATGGGTTGATATTATAAACTGAGGATTTTCAGGATATATGGTATTATTAAGAATCTGAAATAGGAGAAAACTATTCACTATACCTGCAATATTGCTGGTTCTGCTGATGATTGCAGCGTGCAATGCCACCCCAGAGTAGACTCTTCCTGATGATGGTCCTTCTGGCACAGTGCCTGTGAATCCTGATCAGATCCAGCCGGGTAAGGTCTTCCACTCTTTCAGTATTGAACCTAAGACCGGGGAGATGGATGTGCTTACAGAAGATAAGGTAACGATCCATCTTATCAGACCTGCAGAATCCACTGGGGCATGGCTTGTGATGTATGCTGATGATGCAGATGTGTTCATTCCTGTGGATTCATTCATAATCAGTGCTATGGAGCAGGATGCTGTCATAAAGAGCACAGCATCATCTTCTGCTGCTGATGATATGTTAACCCTTGATTATGATGAGACTGGCGAGGCTGCGTTCGTAATTGATGTGGCAGCTTCCACAAAAGGAACCCTCACGGTTACTATTTCGGATTTCAATGATGAAAACAATAGCATAACTCTCAACAGCGAGCTTCCGGCCAATGCAGAAATGATATGCATGGGATTCCAGCCGATCCAGACTGAGACAGAGAATATTCCGTTCCCGAAGATGGAGGTGTTCAAATACTCTCATTCTCATAAGCCCGATCTTTCATAATCCAGCAAAGATCAGTACAGCATGCAAGAAGGCCTAGCAAAGGAAGACTGATGCAGGCCTTCTATCATTTTAAAGATTTTTCTTTTTTCATTTTCCTTTAATTTTTCTTTGTTATTGTTTAGGTATCAAAAGGAATAAAGGAGATTTACATATGAAGAAAATCACAAGAAGAGTTCTGGTGGCTTTGGCTATTATGATGATTCCTGGCATGCTGTTTGCTGCTGTATCCCGCATAGATGCTGAGAATATCGCGCTGTCGGATGCAGGTATCGGAAGAACAGAGTTCATCCACACTGAAAGAGACTGGGAGCATGGCCGGCAGATATACGATGTTGAGTTCTATGCTGATGGTGTAGAGTATGACTATGAGATAGATGCGGAGACTGGTGAGATAATCTCTAAGGACTTCGATGCAGAGCGCTATGGGAATAATAGCTCAGGTACGATGATTGATGAGGTTGAGGCTGAGGATATAGCTCTCTCAGATGCAGGAGTATCATGGGATGATACAGAGTATTTCCGCACGAAGATGGACCGTGACCATGGCCGAATAGTCTATGAGATTGAGTTCTCTGATGGGCATCATAAGTATGAATACAGCATTGCTGCTGATGGCGGTAGGATTCTTGAATACTCTGAAGAGGTTGTCAGACAGCGGAGAGGCAATAGCGGGGATATCATCTCAATCGAAGAGGCAACAAGGATTGCGCTTGAGCGTGTCCCGGGGGCAACAGAGAGGGATATCAGGATCCGTGCAGAGCGCGACGACGGCAGAAGAATCTACGAAGGCTCGATCTGGTATGACAGGACCGAATATGAATTCGAGATCGATGCAGCTTCCGGACGCATAATCGAATGGGACCGCGACAGAGAGCGTGACGGTTTCTTCTGATAGCTGTTAATCCCAGCCGCTCTCATGCTAGAATCAAGGCATGAGAAGCGACTGGAAAAGACCGGAGAACTATGATCTTCCAGAGGAAGGGGAGAGGCGCATCATGATGTTCATATCATATGACGGCTCTCCTTATCATGGCTGGCAGGCTCAGGGAAATGCGGTTTCCGTACAGTCTGTCATCTCCGGCGTCCTTTCTTCGGTTCTTGGTAAGGAGACCACGGTATTTGCCTCTGGCCGTACAGATCAGGGAGTTCATGCCCTCAGGCAGGGCTGCCATTTCGATACATCATCATCGATAGATCCCTGCAGGTTTGCTTTGATACTCAATACAAAGCTTCCGAAATCAATCAGAGTCCTTTCTTCATGCGAGGCTCCGGAAGGTTTTCATGCAAGATTCTCGACAATGTCACGGGAGTACTGGTATCTCGTGAAATCTGCCTCTGACATGCTCCCGTTCGATGATAAGCGCATTACAGCAGTAAAGCGTCTTCCGGATATCTCTGTGCTGAATGGATATGCTTCATTGCTGCAGGGAACCCATGATTACACAACCTTCGCCTCAGCAAGGGATCCATCTCCCTCCCGTGTCCGTGATATCTACATATCCCAGTGGGATGAGATTGTGGATATTTATGGCTATTCTGTCCTCAGATACAGGGTCGCGGGGAATGCTTTCCTGTATCATCAGGTCAGGAGCATGGTGGGAACGATGCTCGAGGCTTCTGCTGCAGGCGAGGATTCGATGCTATTCAATGAAAGGCTGGAGGCAAAAGACAGGAAAAGAGCACTTAAGACTGCTCCTTCTGATGGCCTCTATCTTGCGGATGTCAGCTATGATAGCATGAAGTATCAGTGGTTTGAGGATGGATATGAGCGATAAAAGCACCAGAGAGTATCTTATGTCGCTTCTTGATGAGGCAGAGCGCAATATAATCGGCGATTCTCTCGGAGAAGTCATCGAGCCATGCGCATATGCTTTTGAGGAGGCAGAAAAGCCGGAAGAAAGGCCTTCTGATCTGTATTCGTCGTGCTCATCGTGCCATAGCTGCCAGATGTATGCAAAGCGTTCTGTCTTTGCACGTCCCCTGGTAACGCCGGGGAAGGTGCTCTTCATTCTTCCTTATCCTGATGGGGATGTGCTTCTCTCAGATGATGATGTCCAGCTGTTCCGTTCATGGTGGAAGGATTCCATCCTCCTCAGAGAGGGTGAGTGGTCGCTTACAACGCTTATCAAATGTCCTGCGGGGAAGTGGGATAAAGCAGCTGCTGATGCCTGCAGGGGTTACCTCAGGGAAGAGATGATGACTTTCAGGCCATCATCAATGATTATTCTTTCTTCAGAGGCTTCAAGGTATATGCTCCGCTCTTCCATGGATTTCCAATCGATGCTCTGCCGTGAATACAAGGTGAATGGAATAAGGACATTCGTGTCATATTCCCTTTCGGAGTACAGATCCGATCCATCCCTCCGGATTCCTCTATGGAAGAACTTCCTTTTCATACGCAGCTCTCTTGGGCTTGAAGGACGGAGAAGTTGAAGTACGCTTCAGTGCTCCTGGCCCTCCCGTATGAGGCAAGCTATGCATATTCCATCCCGGATAAGCTTTCAGAAGAGGCTGTCCCGGGCAAAAGGGCAATAGTGCCGTTCGGCCGCAGAAAGATGACAGGTTTCATTGTATCTGTGTCGGATGTCAGACCAGAAGGGGATTTCGAGCTGAAGGAGATCGAGAGGCTCATAGACAAGGATCCTGTATTCAATGATGAACTTGTCAGCCTTGCGCGATGGATGGCTGCTATGTATTTCTCCTCATCAGGACTCTGCCTTTCAGCGATGATTCCTTCTGGGCGCAGGGAAAGCGAGCAGAGCCCATTCTATGAACCCTCATCATTCAGCCCTGTCGAGGTTCTTTCAAAATGGCAGGAACATGCGCTCTCTGTCCTCAGGGAAGAGAAGAGCCGTATGTACTATATCTTCGGAATAACCGGATCAGGTAAGAGCGAAGTCTATCTGAGGCGTGCAGAGGATATTATCAGGAAAGGGAAGCAGGTGCTTTATCTGGTGCCCGAGATTACGCTTTCCGAACAGCTTTCCGATGAGGTTTATTCCAGATTCTCCGGCAGAGTCGCCATTCTCCACTCAGAACTTACCCCGTCTCAGCGTCTGAAGTCATGGCATGAGATCATGAGGGGCGATGTGGATCTTGTGATCGGTGCGCGAAGCAGCGTATTCGCTCCTTTCAGATCCCTTGGGCTGATTATCCTCGATGAGGAGCATGAGACCTCATACAAGGCAGGGAATGCACCTCGCTATCATGCTCGGCAGGTAGCTCAATACCGGGCAGCTGAATGCGGGGCTGAGTTCATCATGGGGTCTGCGACTCCTTCACTTGAGGCCTGGCGCCTTATGAAAGAGCAGCGTATCACGCGTATCGATATGCCTGAAAGAGTCGGAGCCGGCCATTATCCGAGAATACGGGTCGTCAACACCATACGGGAGAAGCGGAATATCTCTGCAGAGCTGGAAGAAGAGATAAGGAAAGCACTTCGTGATAAAAGGGGTATCATTCTCTTCCTGAACCGCAGGGGATATACCTATGGGTATGTCTGCAATACCTGCGGTACTCCCGTAACATGCCCCAACTGCTCTGTCTCCCTGACTTATCATAAGAAGGAGAACAGATTGTTCTGCCATACTTGCGGATATTCCGCTCCGCTTGTGACAGAGTGTCCGGAATGCGGGTCAGTGGATCTTTCTCCACATGGATATGGTACGGAGAATATCGAGGAAGAAGCAGCAGCGCTCTTCCCGTCTGCGGTCATAAGCCGTCTTGACTCCGATACGAAAGGAAAGACAAGAGGGGAGATGCAGAGGATTCTTCATGATTTCAGGGATGGGAAGATAGATATCCTCCTAGGAACGCAGATGATAGCGAAAGGGCTGAATTTCCCTACAGTATCACTGGTAGGGGTCCTCAATGCTGATTCATCGTTGTCCGTTCCTGATTTCAGAGCATCCGAGAGAACATTTGATCTACTGCATCAGGTTGCAGGGCGGGCAGGGCGATACAGCGATGATGGGATTGTGCTGATACAGACCCATCAGCCACTTGCCCCGGCAATAAGATATGCTGCGGAGAATGATATAGCATCATTCATTCGTTCAGAGATGGATATGAGGCGGAAGACAGGCTTCCCGCCATATTCCCGTCTGATCAACATAGCGATCCGGGGCAAGAATGAAGACCGTACAGCGGAGGAAGCTGATAAAATCGAGGCCATTGCCTGTGAGCTTGAATCATCCTTCCCGGATGTCGAGATATTCTCCGCATCTCCATGCCTTGTGGAGAAGAGATCAGGTTATTACAGATACCATGTCCTTCTTAGATCTGAATCAATGCAGCAGCTTCTTGTCTTTGCCTCAAGGCTTCTGGGCAAATACGAAGCACCTTCATCGATGTATCTGGAAATAGATACCGATCCGGTTTCTCTGATGTGAATTTTGCTGATTCTGTCCAATCCCCTGTTTTTATCAGTTGCTGATTTCTGTCAGCTGATGCTATGATGACAATATCAGTTTGGACGAGGAGGAAGAAATGCAATTCTTTCTTGATAAAGAACATAAGAACGGCCATTCGTTCATAGTGGGGGGGGGTAGGATAATTGCGGCAATCGCAATCATTGCTCTCCTGATTACAGCATCATCGTGCAGGCAGGTGCAGATTGTAATGCCGCCCGATGCCGATACCACTCCTGAGACATTCGTTGCCGTAGATCTTGATTCACTTGTCAATGCAGTTCGGCAGGCAGGTGATGGCGATACGATTGATATCAGAAACGTAAGCATCAATCCGGAATGGAGGCAGCTTCCTCTACGCATCAGGAATGATGTGAAAATAACAGGAAGCCTTAATGTCTCAACGCTTGTATCCACACGGAGTCTGGAAGATGCAGAAAACGTGGTAAGTTCCAGAGCCCAGGGCAATGCTGTCAGCATCTTTGAGATAGCAGGAAATGCCAATGCAGCATTCAGTTCGCTGAAGGTAAATGTAGAAGAGGCAGCAAAGGAATTTGTCAAAGCAGTTATAAGCATCGATAGGGGCAATGCCTCCTTCTCCGATATAAGTGTTTCTTCCGGTACGGTTGTCATTGAGCTTGGAGCACATGCAACTGCTGATAGCGTCACAGGATCGCTTGCCGGTCTGAAGATTGAGGTATCTTCCGATAATCCCGCGGCCTTCGAGATAGCCCAGGAAGTCGCTGATAAGACTGGTGCGGCACCGACAGTGGATGGGGAGAGCTTTGCTGTTATCGATACAGTGCAGAACAAAGGCTATGCTACTCTGAAGGAGGCCTTCAAGTGGGCTTTGGATGGCAGTGTCATAAAACTGGGAAAGGATATCGTCACAGATGAGCTTTTCCAGCTCACGAATAAGAATCTTACTCTTGATCTCAATGGAAAGACCATTTCCGGCAGTGCTACTCTTGTCGCCACGAAAGGCATTATTCTTGTTGGCAATGATTCGGATATCGTAATCGATGACACGAGTGAGGCAAAGAAAGGAAGGATTGACGGTACTACCAATAGAAGACAGGGAAAAGAGAACTATTATGCGATATACTGTGCTGTCGGTGTCTGGCCTAAAGAGGGCCATAAGGCTGCCCTTACCGTAAAGAATGGCACTCTTATCGGTATGTATTATGCAATTGCGGGACAGGGGACTGTTGTAGAAGAGGATAGTACGGATATTCTTATTGAAGACGGTACCCTGATCAGCAATGAGGGAGCCGCTATATATCATCCTCAGAATGGTACCCTTACCGTGAATGGAGGCGAGCTTACTGGCAAGGATACAGCAATTGAGATCAGAGCTGGCAAGCTTACGATAACAGGTGGTAAATTCACGGCATCGACTACCCCAGAGGGCTCTGTTCCAAATGGGAATGGCACAACAACATCTGGTGCAGCAATAGGTATTGCACAGCACACAACTGATATTCCTGTTAATGTTACGATTTCAGGAGGCGAGTTCAATGGATGTGCATCTGTATACCAGTCAGACCCGAACAACATGGATGCATCCGATGTGACTATAATTATCACTGGTGGTTCATTCAATGCTACAAATGGTGGAGATAATGCTGTTGTCAGTCTGGATAAAGAAAAATTCATTTCCGGAGGTATATTCAGCACCAAGCCAGAAGATAAGTACATAGCAGAAGGTTTCGCGTCCGAGAAAACCGATGCAGGCTGGTCTGTTGAGGCTTACAGCGGCAGATCGATCTATTCCGAAGATGGCTTCGAGAGAAGAGCTATCATATCTATCGGAGGAGAGGCTGGGTATGATGATAAGTCAGCAATCATCCTTGATGGGAATGTGAAGCTGATGTGCGATATCACAACGGACCACATCATCTATGTCCCAAAAGGAACAACAGCAGTCCTTGATCTCAATGGACATGTGATTGAAAGCAGGTTTAAAGGATATTCCATAGGGAACTTCGGAAATCTCACAATCAATGATTCCTCTGACAGCGAAGAAGAGAAAGGGACTGGTATAGTTTATAATTCCTCAAAAATACTTCCTGAAAATGGATTTGCACATGATGCTATCCGCAACTATGGAGAGCTTGTCATAAACAGTGGAACTTTCGGAGATAGTGATATCGATATAACAAATGCTAATGATACAACATATGGAACCGCTTTGAGGAATATCGGAAATGCCACAATAAATGGCGGATATTTCACATGTGTTGATAACTATGGAACATGGGAAGGAGGTGCCGATGTATTCTCTTATGCAATAAGAAGCGAAGGCTCTCTTGAAATCAATGGCGGTCATGTCTATGGAAGCATGAATGGCGGTATTTCAGCTGATGCAGGTGAGATAACCATCAATGATTGCGAGGTGGATGTATACGGAAGAAAGGCATGGCATACATTGACGCTTGATAGTGGTACAAATAGTGCATTCTTCATTTATGGAGGAGTATTCAGGAATACAGGTACGGATAAGGGCCATGTGTTCTCTGCATTTGAGGGTATGCCTTCATGGCAGATCGGAGCTAGCCGTACGGAGCTTGAGAGCGCTGGATACTATGTCTACGGAGGTACCTTCATAGAGGATGGTCAGGAGATAACCATTACAGAGTAATCATTCATCTATTTATTTCCTGCCAGGATCCTGTCACGGGTCCTGGCTTCTTTGCTAACTATGCTGACATTCTTCGATATATATCGTAAATTTATGGAGATATGCTGGATATATATACACTTGGAGATGAAGTTCTCCGCAAGGAATGCAGTGAAGTAAAAGTTTTCGATTCGGCTCTGAAAATGCTTGCCGATGCTATGATTGAGACTCTCAGAGAAGCTGATGGGGTGGGGCTTGCAGGACCTCAGGTCGGTGTTCCCGAGAGGATTTTCGTTGTTGAGATTCCAGATAATGATCCGATTGTCTTCGTCAATCCTGAGATAATCCAGACAAGCATAGAGACGTCTCCGTATGAGGAGGGCTGTCTATCAATACCCGGAGTCTATTTCAATGTCATAAGGCCCTCTGCTGTAACGGTTCAGGCCCAGGACGTAACAGGTAAGCCCTTCACGATTGAAGCAACAGGACTCCTTGCCAGAGTGATCCAGCATGAGAATGACCATCTCCATGGTAAGCTCTATGTCGATCATCTTTCCGATAAGGACAGAGAGAGGGCAATCAAGGAGTACGAGAGAAAGAACAGGCATCATGGAGGCAGAAGAAGGAAATGAGGATTCTCTATGCTGCAACGGGGGAGATAGCTGTTCCGCTTCTCAGAGCACTTAATGAGCGCGGGGTTATCGCAGCAGTACTTACAGCACCGGATGCTCCTGGAAAGAGGGGGAAATCCCTGGTGCCATCGCCTGTGAAGAAAGAGGCTCTGGAGCTTGGTCTGGAAGTCTGGCAGCCGGAAACATTGAAGAAGGAGGCCAGGGCATATGTCAGGGATCTTGCTCCTGATGCTTTGATGTCATTCTGCTATGGGAAGATCTTCGGGCCGATGTTCCTCTCGCTCTTCAGATATACATTCAATGTCCATCCGTCGCTTCTCCCGAAGTACCGTGGATGCGCTCCTCTGTATGCTGCGATTCGCAATCTTGACAGGAAGAGCGGGATTACGCTGCAGGAGATAGCTCCGGGAATCGATGAGGGCAGGATTTACAGAACCATATCATTCGATCTTGATGGAACAGAGGATCTTGCTGAAGCTGAGAGTATTGCCGCAGGGCTTGCACCATCGCTTGTGCTCCCCGTGCTTGATGAAATCGATAGGATAATCCCGGAAGAGCAGACAGGAGAGCCATCATACACTGCCATGATAGGAAAGGAAGATGGCCGGATTGATTTCAATGAGCCTGCGCCTGTCATACACGCTCTCATACGCGCATGCTATCCATGGCCTAAGGCATATTGTCTTCTTGATGAACACCCTCTGTATATCACAGGGGTATATGGATCTGCTTTTGATGATGTGGAAGCTTCTTCTGAAGAGCCAGGGACTGTCGTGGGTGCAGTTAAGGGAAAGGGGCTGAAGATTGCGACGGGCTCCGGTTACATCTATGCTTCCCGTGTTCTTCCTCCTATGAAGAAGGAAATGGATGCCCTCTCATTTGCCAATGGCTGCAGAGGACTTTGCGGGAAGGTGCTGAAATGAGGAGATTCCTGGCTGTCCTTCTTGTTCTTGCTGTTCTGCTTTCAGGTCTTTCTGCTGCTGACAAGCCTGTGTTCGCACTTGTTCTTTCCGGAGGTGGAGCCAAAGGAATCGCGCATGTGCCGATCCTTAAGGAGCTGGACAGACGCGGTATTGTTCCGGATATGGTTCTCGGAACAAGCATGGGAGCTCTTATCGGGGGGTTCTATGCAGCTGGCTATACCGGGGAAGAGCTTGAGAGAGTCATCAATATAACTGATTTCATGGGGATGATATTCCAGCTCTATGCTGTCAGGGAGAACAGCACTGTTACCAATCCTTTCCTTGGTTATGATACTAATCTTCTCACTGTCGAGTTCGGAATCGAGGGAATAGGGGCCGCAAATGGACTTCTGGATGACCAGTATGTGAATGCCTTCATAAGGCGTCATCTCTCAAAGGTTCTTGATGTTACCGATTTCGATGATCTTCCTATTCCTTTCCGATGCATTGGTGCCGATGTCACAAACAGCAGGCGTATAGTCTTCAGCTCGGGTTCTCTCTTCGATGCGATGAGGGCCTCGATGGCGATTCCTTTAGTGTTCGCACCAGTCCAGCTTGATGATGGCAGCTATGTGATGGACGGCGGTCTTGAGGATAACATGCCTGTGGACCTTGCCCGGGAGCTCGGGGCTGATATCGTTCTGGCTGTCGATGTCGGCGATGTCATGGGAATGTATGCTGCGGAGAATAAAGCCGATACTCTCTCTGGGGCATTCACCGAGTTCACCGATTATCTTACGCGTCCGAATACGATGAGGCAGTATGGCAACGCGGACTGGGTAATAGTCCCCGACCTTACATCATATTCCGCAATGGACTTCGGCAGGATCCCTGAGATATTGAAGAAAGGACAGGAAGCAGTCGAGGCCAGGATGTCGGTCTTCGATGAGCTTGAAGCAATGCTTGGCCCATACAAAGGAGAGAAGGAGCGTGTTCTCTATGGGGATATCGAAGCTCCGCTGATTGAGAAGATAGTCCATGATGTGGCTTCAACATACGATGATGATCTTGAAGCCTATGTCGGCCGGCCTATGGATTACTGGACGATAACCGAGTTCGAGGGGCTCCTTGCGGAGATAAGGGAGCATGAAAGGCTGAAAAGCGTAACATATGAGATATCCGATGGTGTTCTTACTGTAATGTCCGAACCTTATCCGCTTCTTTCTGGAGATATATCATTAGGACTCAATGGAGGAGTGGGGCTGCGCTATGATGGCGATAGCGTCTACTTTGTCTATAATCCTGAGTTCACGCTTTCCGGGCAGATTGCGCTTATCCCCTCTCTTTACCTCACATACGGAATAATAATCGATGAGGGAATAGCTCTTGATGCAGGGCTGTCGTATCCATTCTTCGATACTGCATTCCTCTATGGGGATATAGGAGTGAAATACGGACAGCTTTCCTACTTATCGATACCTGGAACGAAGAACTACAATCTGGGCAATGATGTCGGGCTCTTCGGAAAACTCGGGATCGGGTATGTATATAGGAATGATTTCAGGCTTGATATAATCGCAGGTGCGGATTACAGCTATATCTCTGGCATATCGCTGAGCGGCCAGGAGCTTCTCAAGCAGACCCACAATGTCTATCCATATGGCGGAATCGGTCTTGTATATGATGGATACAGAGGGGAAAGAGCTTCCGATGATGGTTTTGAATTCAGCCTTATCATGACTGCAGGATGCGATATCCCTGATAATATCTTCGCCTATTCATTCTCCATGGATTTCTTCGGGGCCTATGGTCCTACCGCATCATTCAAATTCATTTTCGAGGGAGAAGCCTCGACCATCCGAAGATCAAGGATGCTCTCTGCTGCGTATCAGGTTATGCACACAGGCAGGATAACCTTCGATTATGCCTATGTCATGGGAGGCATACGGCTGCCTCTGCCTGCTTCTGCATTCATTGATGCTGGTGTATACGCGGAAGGATTCGGCAAGGGGGCTATGGAAGAAGGAACGCAGCCATGGAGGGTCAGCGAGCTTATTCCTTTCGCGACTATGGATGATATCGATATAGGCGGTTATATAGCAGGTGGAATCATCACAGGGTTCGGAAAGATCGCTGCAGAGGTATATATTTCAGGAACACCTAGGGTTTCCCTGATGGTGACCATTGAGTGATATGTACAGCCGCTGGAATAACTACAGGGACTATCTGGAGAGGCTTTACGGCTGTCCTGTTTATAGAATCGGTATCGATGGCGGGTTCTCATGTCCGAACAGGGATAAGGAAGGACATGGAGGATGTTCTTTCTGCGATGGAACGGGTGCTGTTGCAGTATATCAGCGTAAAAGCGAGTCCGGATTCACCCACAGCAGCGCATTCGATGACGAGATCTCCCAATCTCTTCTTCCCAGGCTTCTCTCTATTGAGGAGCAGATACAGCGGGGAAAGACATTCCTTTCAAGGCGCTATGGGGCAAAAGCCTTCTCAATATATTTCCAGTCATATACGAATACCTATGATTCTCTTGAGAATCTGAGGAGGATCTATGACAGGGCGCTTGGCACGGGAAGCTATAAGGAGTTCATTGTCTCCACCCGTCCTGACTGCCTTCCTGATGATGTCCTTTCACTGTTGTCCTCCTATGGATCTTCCGGAATGAGTGTATGGGTTGAGCTGGGGCTTCAGAGCGCAGATGATTCGACGCTTCTCCGCATCGGAAGAGGGCATACAAGCGCAGTATGGAAAGATGCTGCAGAGCGTGTCCATGATCATGGTCTCCTGCTCTCTTCTCATGTGATACTTGGGCTTCCTGGCGAGACTATCGATGATGAGATGCGTACGATAGATCTTGTGAACTCAGTCGGCTCTGAAGGTATAAAGATCCATAACCTCCATGTTCCGGGAGGGACAAGGCTCTCAGAGGAATATCTTGAAGGAGTTTTCACTGTATCATCAGAAGAGCGATACCTGGAAAGCGCTGAACTTGCGCTCAGACGTCTCTCCCCTGATACTATTGTACAGCGTCTCATCTGTGAAACCCCGATGCACAGACTTGCAGCTCCTCGGGTGTTTCCTGACAAATCGCTCTTTCTTTCCCATCTTGACAGGGCAATGGAGGAGCATGGGACCAGACAAGGAGATCTATATGGATGCTGAGAAAGCAATCAGTGATGCACTGATCAAAGCTATCAGAAGATTGCCGGATAAAGCCTCGGAGCTGATACATGAAGCTGCTGTGAATGAAAGCCATCCTTCAGGCAGGCTGGTACTGGAAGCTATCGAGAAGAATATAAAGATCAGCAGGGAAACGGGATTGCCGCTATGCCAGGATACGGGGATGTTCTGGTGCCTTGCTTCTATTGGGCGGGATAGCAGGGTGCCTCTCAGCCGTGTCGAGGATGCCATCATCAATGGCGCAGGAAAGGCTGCGGTTGATGGATTCTACAGAAAGAGCATCGTTGCCGATCCTGTGTATTCCAGGGGTAATACAGGAACGAATCTTCCCCCTGTGATTGTCTATGAGAGCATACCGGGAAGCGATATCATCCTTCATTTCCTCCTCAAGGGCTTCGGGTCAGAGAACTGCTCTGGTGTGCGTATGCTCAATCCGACTGCAGGTGAGGATGGGGTCATTGCTGCCGTTGTTGATATCATAAGGGAAGCAGGAGGAAAACCATGCCCGCCTGAATTCATCGGTGTAGGCATAGGAGGGACGATGGATAGGGCCGCTGTGCTTTCCAAGAAGGCATTCTTCCATCCCTCGGATAAAGAACTTGCTGACAGGATCCTTAAAAAGGTGAATGAGCTCGGAATCGGGCCAGGAGGGCTTGGAGGACATTACACAGCACTCTCAGTATCGGTTATAGAGGAGCCGACCCATATAGCAGGGCTTCCTGTTGCTGTGACTGTGAACTGCTGGGCAGAGAGGATGGCGGAGATTGTCTTCAAGGAGGGGGAGATATGAGAAGGGTGCTTGAACTGCCATATGATGACAAGGATCTTCTCCCGATTGAGCCTGGGGATGAAGTGGTTCTTTCCGGAATTCTCTATGTTGGCCGGGATCAGGTCCATAAGAGGCTTTATGATTCAATCATGGGAAATGAAGCGCTGCCTTTTGATTTCAATGGCAATGCCATCTATTACATGGGCCCGTCTCCTGCTCCTGATGGCTTTGTCCTGGGAGCAGCTGGACCAACAACGAGCATGAGAATGGATCCGTTTGCTCCTCTTCTGGCAGATCATGGTCTCAAGGTCATTGTCGGCAAGGGACCAAGGAAGAGGCCTGTTGTGGAGGCTATAGGCCGCAATGGAGGGCTTTATCTTCAGGCATATGGAGGATGCGGAGCTCTCTATTCATCCTGCATAAAGACAGCAGAGGTCATCGCATACCCGGAGCTTGGCCCGGAAGCACTGCTGAAGCTGACAATCAGTGATTTCCCTGTTTTCTGCATGATCGACAGCAGAGGCCATGAATATTCCAGATAGTACCGATCTTCTTCTTTACAACTGCTTGTCTTTGAGCTAGATTTTTTCTGGATACACTGAAAAGGAAGATGGAGGAGAGGAGTTTCTTTGATGAAGCGCACTGTCTTAGCCTTTATCTTTCTTTGTCTTGCCGTGTCGTGTACACGTTTCATCCCGGAGAAGGATTCCGGAGAGATTGACGTCAGGTCGCTTTCCATGCCCAGTGATATAACTGATGAGTTCAGCTATGTCTATGGCTATATGCTCGCAGCTTCTGCTTCGGAGTATGGCGGGAATATTGATTACTCATATATGGCCCGCGGCGTTCTTGATTATGCAGATGGCAATGCTTTCTATGCAGACAGCGAGATGAACCGCATCCTTACACTTCATCAGCGGCATATGATAACAATGGACCGAAGGGCAGAGAGGGAACTCAGTGAATCAAACAGGGAAAGTGCATGGGCATTCCTCATCGCAAATGGCAAGCGCCGTTCTGTCGTGACTTTACAATCCGGGCTGGAATATGAGGTTCTGGAAGAGGGGAATGGGGAGAGCGCAGAGGATGCTTCTGTCGTGGCTATGGAGTATCAGCTATCCAGACCTGATGGCAGTATTGCCTATTCCACATATGGAAACGAGATTCTTGATGAGATAGTGCTTGCTGCGGCCATTCCCGGACTGGAAGAGGGTGTCAGGGAGATGCATATTGGAGACAGAGTCAGGCTGTGGGTGCCGCCAGAGCTTGGTTATGGCAATGACAGCCCTGAAGGCATAGAGCCGAATTCGCTTCTTATCTTCGATATAGAGCTATACGATATCATCGAGTAGCATCCTCAGCTCATCATATGACGCTACGCTATGATCGGCCTTATCAGATCTCCGTCCTTCGAATGATATATATATGCTCTCTATTCCGGCATTGCATGCCCCTTGGATATCGCTTCGTTCTGAGTCTCCGATGACAATTGCCTGATTTCGCTCTATCCCTATCTTTTCAAGTACTCTGCAGAAGAATCCCGGATCGGGTTTCTGCACCCCCAGCTCCTCGCTGATGAATATATCATCGAAGTACTTCTCCGTATCTGTTCCCCGGAATCTCATGTGCTGGGTTACGGCTATGCCGTTTGTGATTATATACATATGGAAGAGGCCATGGATGCTTTCCAGGAACTCCACCGCTCCAGGAAGCATGATCCCTGCATTGCCAAGCTTAAGGATATACTCCTCGCCGATTCTCTCCGGATCCTCGCTGCTGCCGATAGTTCTGAAGAATCTCCGGAACCGCTCGCTCCGGAGCTCATCCATCGGAAGCAATCCTTCCTCATACTCCTTCCAGCAGCTGCTGTTTGCTTCATGGTACAGACCTATGAACTCATTGTCGTAAGGTATGGACAGTTCGGAGAAAAGCCTGCTTAGAGCAGCCTCCTCCGTCGCTTTGAAATCATATAAAGTGCCATCTGCATCGAAGAGAAGGTGCTTTCTGCTGCTGGGATCCTTATTCATATAAGTAATGTAGCAGAAATTGCTTTTGTAGTGGATAATCTTTATATGCGTCGTTCTATACCATTGTTCATAATCGGAGCGCTGATGCTCTTCATCGGAATATATATGATTCTCTGTCCATCAACATTCATGGCAGTGACGCTCTCTGTCTTCTCTGTCTATATGCTATTCGATGGCATAAGGGGGATCGTATCCATTTTCCGTTTCAGGAATATGTCAAATGGAATCAGGAGCGCAGTGCTTGCCAAGAGCATTGCCGCAATAGGAGCTGGGGTGACGATAATCGCAATCTCGATTGCTCGTCCGGATATCCTGATCCCTGTCTTTGTTTATATAGCGGGAGCTGTTTTCCTCATCGCAGGCATAGTTAACCTTGCGGATTTCATCATTCTCTCGAGAAGCGGGATAAGGTTCGGCTATCTTGGAGTCGAGGTCGTCCTTTTATTCCTCCTTGCCATCCTTCTTTTCCTTTTTCCGGTCTTCATAGGCAGTTCGATCATCGCGGTGTTCGCAGCTCTGATATGCGCAGCCGGTGCTGTATCGGTAACCTGTGGGGTATTCTCGATACTGATGCAGCGCAGGATAAGGACAATCATCAGGAAGAATGAAGAAGTTCTGCCAGGTCATTATGATGAATGATCCTGTGCCATCGGATTGACATATCCCCATCTGCTGCAATATATTATCCTAGCTGTGCTTTAGCATGGCATAAAACTGACATTGTTACTGGAGGGTAAGATCTATGGCAAGATTTATGGGTCCTAGATTTAAGCAGTGCAGAAGACTTGGTGTGAATGTATGTGGACACCCCAAGGCAATGAACAGAGCAAACAATGCGGCGTTTGCTAGAAGAAAGAAGCCTACCGATTACAGCAGGCAGCTTACCGAGAAGCAGAAGCTCAAGGCTTACTATGGCATTCTTGAGAAGCAGCTCAGAAGGTACTTCGACAAGGCTCTCAAGTCCAGCATGGCAACAGGCGATGCTCTTGTCATCTCTCTCGAGAGAAGACTTGATAACGCTGTATACCGCATTGGTTTCGGCAATTCAATCAGGCTTGCACGCCAGCTCGTATCGCATGGCCACATTCTCGTTAATGGCAAGAAGGTCGACATCCCGTCGTATCAGATCAAGGTCGGCGACGTTATCTCCCTTAAGGAGAAGTCAAGAACCAATGAGCACTTCAGGGATTGCTTCCTTGGCCATCCGGCATTCAATCTCCCTTATTTCGAGAGGAATGAGGAGGAGTTCTCAGGCAAGTTCGTAAGACTTCCAGAGAGATCCGAGATTCCTGTGCAGGTCAATGACCAGCTCGTTGTCGAGTTCTATTCAAAGTAAAAGTCTTCATTGATAATGCCGCCTTTCCGGGCCACATACCGGGAAGAGAAAGAAGAGACGCCTCATTCCATTACAGCTCTCTTCCGGAAGCACCTCCTGACGGCTGCCCTCAAAACAGAAGGTGTACAAGGCATAAGATGGTCCCGGCAAGAATGCCGGGATTTTCATTTGCGATGAACATGTAATTGAAATGCCCTTTCAGGCCAAATGCTCACTGCCAGCTTACTGAGAAGGAAAGAGGCTCTGAAAGCAGCAGGAATGCAATGACCGGGAATGAATATGATATGGAGCTGTCCGATGTCTTCTCCGCATTCTCTGCAGATGTAATTGTTCCTGGTACTGTGATGTTTATCGTTACTTCTCCATTCGATATAGCTCCTGGACCTTCCTCTCCAAGAAGGAAGTAGATCATTTCCAGATAGTCTTCTTCGCTCATTCCCTGGTTGTACTCTGGTCCATATACCTCAAAATTGGGATCGGCGAGGAATGGGACGATGGTCTTGAGCTCAGGATAGTTGTTTATATCAAGATAGAACGAGAAGCTTGAATCATCGATTCTGACAAAGCTCTGGTTCTCTGCGCCGAATGAGCTGAGGAGCGTTTTCATATCAGAAGTCGAGAAGGCAAGGCTGTACTGATTCTCTCCAGTCTTCTCATACTGCACATTCTCTGCTCCGGCTGTATTGCCAAGCTGTCCGGCAAAGCCCTCTATGGAGCTGTCCATGATCGATTTGCCGTTCTCAGGGAGAAACTCCGCAAAATCCTCCAGGACAGAGACGAAGAAAGGTTCTGCTTTTATATCCGACAGACTCTCAAATCCATTGGCAGAGCCGATTGTCATGGACTCTGTTACCGTACATGATGCAAGAAGCAGTGCTGCCAAGAGCACAGTGAACAATGCTTTACCCATATGGACAGGATAATCAATCAAAGCCCTGTAGACAACGCTCTATCTTTGTGATACCAAAATTAAAGGTGAGTTAAATGACAAAAAGACTGATTACTGTATGTTATCTTCTGCTTGCTGCGGCCATGGTGCTTTCTGCAGCTTCACTCAATGTCAGGGCTGAAGCGCTCCCGACATCTGTAGAGCTGTCATGGGATGCCGTTGATGGAGCGGTCTATTATGATATCTATAATGGCCAGACATCCGTGGCCAGACTTCCATCGGATGTCTATTCCTTCACCGTATCGAGTCTCTTCTCCGATGAGAGCTATGATCTCTGTGTCGCAGCCCGTGATGCTGCGAATTCCGATCTTGATTCAGAGTGGGTGAATGTTGTCACGACCGACTGGGATGGCGTATACGAGTGGGTCAATAAGACAAATGATGATAACCACGGGAAGATGAAGACATTCCGCCTCCGTCTTGAGACTATGCGTGATGATCTATATGGGCAGTATCTTGAGATGTATATGGTCAATGATGATGGATCAGAGCTGAGGATCTTCCCTCTCTTTGATTTTGATTCGGATCAGGCCGGAAACTGGGTTGATTATGATGATAACAGTCCTACTGGAATCGCCTACAGAGAGAATGCAGAAAGGTTCAATTCCTCGATATTCAAGCCATCAAAGTGGAGAGTAGACCGTATTGTGATTGACTATGATTCCACTTCCGCGTACATTCAGACAAGCGCCTTCGGGATTATCGTGGATACTGAGACAACATATAATCTGTATATTGAGGACGGTCTTAGGAAGATGTCCTTTACTACTACATCGGATAGCAGCCTTGCAGAGAGTGTGCTGTTTGACAATCCTAATCCCGGTGAAGGAGACGCATTTATATTGACTGAGATCTAGGAGGTCTTCTATTGGTAGCGGATCCTGGTAAGAAGACACTTATAATTGTTGAGTCACCGACCAAAGCCCGGACTATAGGGAGGTATCTGCCACCGAGCTGCACTGTCATGGCATCCCGAGGGCATGTCGTGGAGCTTGCCCCAGAGCCGAAGAATAGCAGGTTCGGTGTTGATATCGATAATGGCTATGAGCTCGAGTATCAGATTGAGGATGATAAGAAGAAGGTCCTCGATGATCTGAGAAAGGCTCTCAAGGATAAAGAGCAGCTTGTGCTGGCAACTGATGAAGACCGGGAAGGAGAATCGATATCCTGGCATCTGTATAATCAGCTGAAGCCCAAGTGCCCCGTATTCCGCATGGTCTTCCATGAAATAACGAAGCAGGCAATCACGAATGCTTTCTCCTCATGCCGTGAGATCGATATGGATCTGGTGCATGCGCAGGAAGCACGCCGCGCTGTCGATCGCCTGCAGGGCTATGGCATCTCTCCGATAATAAGCAGGAAGCTTGGAGGGAAGTACTCTGCAGGACGTGTACAGTCTCCCGGTCTTAAGCTCATTGTTGAAAGGGAGAAGATCAGGAGGCTTTTCTCCTCTACCGGATATTCATCCGTTGAAGCAGTTCTCCAGGCAGAAGGAGCTTCATTCCCTGCAACTCTCACCCATATCGATGACACAGCTGTGGCTTCATCGAAGAGCTTTGACAGCGAGACAGGGAAGATCAAGGATGGAGTGAAAGTCCTGAGCCATGATGAAGCGGAGAGCATATCGGAGGAACTCAAAGACTCCGATGTGAAGATAGAGAGCATTGCATATAGGGATATAAGGCAGAATCCCGCAAAGCCGTTTACGACATCCACTCTCCAGCAGGATGCCTCCAGAAAGCTAAGGAAGGGTGTCAAGGAGATAATGGCTATCGCCCAGGCTCTCTATGAGAATGGATATATAACATATATGCGTACCGACTCGCCGACTCTTTCCCAGGAGTGCATCAATGCATCGCGCATGCAGGTAGAGGAGATGTTCGGTCATGAATATCTTTCATTCAAGCCTCGGAATTATAAGGCGACAGGCGGAAACGCCCAGGAAGCCCATGAGGCTATAAGGCCTGCGGGGGACAGATTCCGCCGTCCGGAGGAGACAGGACTTGAAGGCGATCAGCTCAAGCTCTATACGATCATCTGGAGACGTACTCTGGCAACGCAGATGAGGGAGGCGGAGAAGAGCTCTGTGTCCGCTGTATTCCGTTCAGGACGCTATACCCTGACAGCATCTGGAACATCCGTGAAGTTCCCAGGATTCCTTAAGCTTTACGAGGTGGCGAAGGATACACAGGAAGAGGAAGGTGAGGAAGGTGTCCTTCCTTCGCTCGATCCAGAGAACAGCAGGGTAAGATGCAGCGATGCCAGCGTGAAGGAACATAAGACAGAGCCTCCTGCAAGATATAATGAGGCTACGCTGGTCCAGAAGCTTGAAGGAGAGGGGATCGGACGCCCTTCGACATATGCGACCATCATCTCGACACTGATTGACCGCAAGTATGTCCTGAGGAGCAATCAGCAGCTTATACCTACTTTCACCGGGTTCTTCGTTGATTCATTCCTTGAAAGCATGTTCCCTGTATACATAGGATATGGATTCACTTCCGAGATGGAGTCCGGTCTGGACAAGATCGCGGAGGGAAAGGAGTCAAAGCAGACATTCCTTGATGATTTCTGGCGCGGAAGGAATGAATTCCCCGGGCTGGAGAAGGATCTTGCGAATGTGACGATGACAGCAAGGCGCTCTGAGGTGAAGAATCTCACTCTTTCCGGGCTCTCATATAAGTTCGACACGGATGAGGGAGTTTCTGTTTCATATGCCATAAAGACAGGTAAGTTCGGGCCATATCTCTCTTCAGACTCATTCAACAATGAGACGGGCAAAGACAGAATGGCATCGATCGATCAGTCCAGGTACTTCCCAGGTACATTCACCGATTCAGATGCCAGGGATATCCTCTTCCCGTCTCAGACAGAGCAGATTCCTGTCGTTGATGATATCTATGTCTTCAATGGCAGGTATGGTGAGTACTTCAAACGCGAGAGCGATGGGAAGATCGTCAACACCGCACGCAGGAAGAGCGCATCATCATATACACCGGAGATGGTAAGGCTTCTCTTCACACTGCCGAAATCGATAGGGAAGGACAGTGATGGAAATGATGTCATGCTCATTTCAGGGCCTTATGGCATATATGCTCAATATAAGGGGCAGAACATCACTGTGCAGGATCCTCTTTCGGTTGATGCCTCGAAGATCATAGAGAATGCAGAGGCTGTTGCTGGAGGTGCTCCTAAGAATCTGGTGAAGAAGTTCGAGGATCTGGAGGGAAAGCCTCTTGAGATGCTCAGTGGCCGGTATGGTGCGTATATCAAGTGGGGAGAGCTCAACTGCGCAATGACTGCTGCTGACAGGCGCAATGCAGCGGGAATAGACCAGGCCAGAGCTGAGGAGATCGCGAGAGTGGCTGCAGCCAAGCCACCCGCAGAGAAGAAAAGAAGGACGTACAGGAAGAAAGCCTGATAAGCAGGAATGGCCCCTCGTGTGAGAGGGGTTATTCTATACGGCAGACTGCATCGGTTTCCTGATCATCATTATGAATGCCACTGAGAGCAGAACCGGGGATATCAGGATTGCGGAGTGATTCAGGAAATGGATCACTATGCTTCCTGCAGCAGCGCCGATAGCGAAGATCGCTATGACAAGGAAGTACTTTGATGCGGTGATGAGATTCTCTCTCCGTCCTTCCTGTATGAAGAGCATGAGATGCTCTGTACCGCCTCTGAGATTGCCTATGCACATAGTGCTTGCATAGCTTGTTCCCTTTACTTTACGGAAAGACTGTACCTGCATAGCGCAGGCTGCGGAGATCAATGCGTTGGCTATATGGTCATTCGCGATGAATGCGGAAATGGCAAGGAGAAGGATCTCGGCAATCAGGACATGCTGTCTCCAGTGTATGGCCTTAGGGCTTTCTCCTGAGAGTTTCCTGATTGTGCAGGCAACTGCTATCCCGATTATGAAAGCAGAAAGCGGGATGGCATATGACAAGGCATCCATCCATCGTCCTTCCGCAGCAGAGACTGCAAGAAGGACTATGTTGCCTGTCTGGGCATTGGCGAACACATGTCCGCGCTCAAGGTATGAATAGGCATCCTGAAGCCCTCCGGATACTGTTAGAAGCATCATTACCGGAAGGCTCTCGGATGGAAGCTCAGTGCTGGTGGATATTCCTTGCATCCTCAAGCACCGAGTCGGTCTTTGACTTCTTGACCTTGCATGGCTTGATATTCCAGATTTCCTCAGCATACTCCTTGATTGTTCTGTCAGAGGAGAACTTCGCAGACCCTGCGATGTTGAGGATCGCCTTTCTGTTCCAGCTTGCCCTGTCGTCCCTGTAAAGCGAAGTCGCTTCCTCATGTACATCGTGGTACATCCTGAGATCTGCGAATAGGAAGTATCTGTCGCCATAATCGAAGAGTGTCTTGCGGAGATTCTCGAAGATGTTCGGCTCATTGATTGAGAAATAGCCTGAATCAACAAGAGCGATCATGCTGCGGATCTCTTCATCGGCATCCACCCATTCCCTTGGCCTGTAGGAGCCCTGAAGCTTGTTTATCTCCTCCTCCGTGTGACCGAAGATGAAGATGTTCTCTCTTCCGACTTCCTCTGCCATCTCGACATTCGCACCATCGAGCGTGCCGATTGTGAGAGCGCCATTTGCCATGAACTTCATGTTGCCGGTACCAGAGGCCTCCGTTCCTGCTGTTGATATCTGCTCTGAGATATTGGCTGCAGGGATCACTGCCTCTGCCATGGTTACTCTGTAGTCGGGCATGAAGTGCACAGCGAGCTTCTTGCTTACCCTGCTGTCGGATGCGATGACCTTTGCGATATTATTGATGAACTTGATGATAAGCTTCGCATTCACATAGCCAGGAGCAGCCTTGCCTCCGAAGAGGAATGTTGTCGGCGGGAATGCATCAAGGTATGCCTGATCAGAACGCATCCTGTTGTATATCATGAGTATGTTGAGTGCGTTCAGAAGCTGTCTCTTGTATTCATGGATCCTCTTTACCTGGACATCGATGAGAGTATCCGTATTCAGGATGAATCCGGAGTCCTTTCTCAGGAATGCAGCTGCATTTGCCTTGCACTGTTCCTTGACTCTGCCGAAATCCTCGACAAAGCCTGCATCATCGGCAAACGGAGCAAGCTTTCTGATCTCGTCGTAGTCTGTGATCCACTTGTTCCCGATAGCATCGGTGATAAGCCTTGCCAGTCCCGGATTCGCATCAAGAAGCCATCTCCTCTGCGTGATGCCGTTTGTCTTGTTGTTGAAGCGCTCAGGGAATATGAGGTTGAACTCAGGGAACATCTCTCTCTTGAGAAGCTCTGAGTGCAGTGCCGCAACGCCGTTGGTTGAGTGGGATCCGATGATTGAGAGATTGGCCATCCTTACCATCTTCGGATTCGATTCCTCGATGATCGACACGCGGCTGATCTTGTCGCCCTGCATCGGGAAGAAGGAGACTGCCTGATCCAGGAAGCGCTGGTTGATCTCGAATATTATCTGCATGTGGCGAGGCAGGAGCTTCTCCAGCATCGGCAAAGACCACTTCTCAAGAGCTTCCGGCATCAGTGTATGGTTCGTGTATCCCATTGTCTTGACTGTGATATCCCAGGCTTCATCCCATCCAAGGCCCTCCTTATCGATGAGAATGCGCATAAGCTCGGGGATAGCAAGCGATGGGTGTGTATCATTGAGCTGGATCGCAGCTTCTTCCGGGAATGCGGACCACTTGTATCCGGCATTTCTCTTGAAGCGGCGGATAATATCCTGCAGAGAGCATGAAACGAAGAAGTACTGCTGCTTCAGCCTGAGCTCCTTGCCCATGTAAAGCGTGTCGTTAGGGTAGAGAACCTGTGAGAGCGTCTCTGCATTGATCTTGTTCCTTACTGCCTCTGTGTAATCACCGGAATTGAATTCCTCGAATGAGAACTCCTCAGGGGACTGCGCAGACCAGAGACGGAGTGTATTCACGGTCTTACCGCCATAGCCTACTATCGGGGTATCATAAGCGATGCCATTGATTGTCTCATCAGGAACCCATGTGAAGATGTCCCTGCCGTTCTCGCGGCTTTTCCTGACCTCTCCTCCGAAGAGCACTGGATATATGAGATCCGGTCTCTTGATTTCCCAGGGATTGCCATCCTTGAGCCAGTTGTCAGGGGTCTCAACCTGCCAGCCATTCTTTATCTGCTGGCGGAAAATCCCGTAGTTGTATCTGATTCCATAGCCATAGGCGGGCAGTTCAAGCGTTGCAAGCGAGTCCAGGAAGCATGCAGCAAGCCGTCCAAGACCACCGTTTCCAAGACCTGCATCAGGTTCTACATCCGCAAGATCCTCATACTCATATCCAAGCGAGGAGAGAGCATCCTTGACTCCTTTCTCGAGTCCCATATTGATTATATTGTTCGTCATAGCTCTTCCCATGAGGAACTCAAGGGAGAGGTAATAGACCCTCTTTGAATGTTTTGCTCTCTGTGTCTTCCTCGACAGATCCCACTGATGGATGATTCTGTCCCTTATTGCAAAAGCCAGTGCCTGATAGCGTCCTTCCGTTGTTGTATGGTAGACATCCGCGTCGAGCGAATACTTGAGCTGTTCGGCAAAATCCTGGGCAATCGCCTTCGATGTGGAACCGAAACGTGTATTCTCTGTCTTATCAGCCATAATCTTCCCCTCTGAAACTTAATAATCCGGATATTATAGTAGATAAATTCCAATAAGATATTCAATAAGCTGTGAGGTTGTGATATTCCTTATGGCAGATATTACCCTGCAGGAGCCGGATATGCTGGAAATCATTATACGGGCATCATATTTCATTCTGATGATAGTCATAGCCTATGCGCTGAAGAAGATAGGCGTATTATCAAAGGAAGATGGCGTTGCCCTTGCCCGTGTGATCCTCAATCTTACGCTTCCATGCGCGATACTTGTGAGTTTCCGTTCATTTGTCTTTGAATGGAGCTATATGATGATCCCTGCTCTCTCTTTCGCGGCAAATACGCTGATGATCCTGATAGGATTTCTGATGACAAGGAACAGCAGCAGGGATGACAGGATCTTCTATATGATGGAGCTTCCTGCATATAACATAGGGAACTTCACCCTGCCATTTGTCTCAGGGATCCTCGGTGCAACCGGCGTTGTCGCATCATGCCTTTTCGATATGGGAAATTCCCCGATGTGCCTTGCATTGGATTTCGCCATAACCCAGGCGGTAGTCGGACAGACTGCCTCTAGGCGTCTTTCCCGCTCACTGATGACCGTATTCACGAAACCGGCATTTGACACATATGTCCTGATGATGATTCTTTCGGGGCTGTCGATCAGCCTTCCTGATAAGGTCTTTGAGTTCGCGGGATTGATCAGCCCAGCAAATGGTCCGCTTGCAATGATAATGATAGGCCTGATGCTTGAATTCAGTCCTGATAAGTCGAAGCTGAAAGAGGTGGCTACAGTAAATATAATGCGATTGGTTCTCGCCGCTGTCATTGCTTTCCTGTTCTTCAGATATGCCCCATTCCCATATGAGGTGAGGAAGGCTGTCGCGATAACCGCATTCGCACCTATCAGCTCGGCCAGCCCGGCATTCGTCGCAGAGCTGAAGGGAGATGTCGAGCTTGTCGGCTTTGCCTCTACTGTATCGATAATAGCGGCGCTTGTGCTTATGCCTTTCCTGTTTGCATTCCTGTGATTCAGTTGATTTGCGCTCTCTCTTCTGATATCTTACCTTGCCGGGTGATGAAATGAACAGAAATCTTTCAGAGGGCAATCCCGCAGGAGTCCTTATACGTTTTGCCCTGCCGCTTCTCGGATCAATGCTCTTCCAGCAGCTGTACAATATAGCAGACAGTTTCGTAGCAGGAAGGTTCATAGGGGAGAATGCCCTCGCCGCAGTCGGCAATTCCTATGAGATCACGCTGATATTCATTGCATTTGCGTTCGGATGCAATATGGGCGCCAGCGTCCTTGTTTCCCAGTACTATGGCGCAGGCCGTCTGAAGGAGATGAGAAGCGCTATAACGACATCGGCGATCTCCGTAGGCGTGCTTGCTGTTGTACTGACACTCCTTGGGATGATTCTCACAGATCCGCTGCTTGAGCTCATAAATACCCCTGAAGAGATCATGGAAGACAGTGCCATCTATCTTGATATCTACATAATGGGGCTTCTTTTCCTGTTCTTCTACAACCTTGCAACCGGTATATTCACTGCAATGGGGGATAGCCGTACTCCTTTCATCTTCCTTGCAGTCTCAAGCACGGCAAATATATTCGCCGATATACTCTTTGTTACAGCCTTTGGGATGGGGGTGGATGGGGTTGCCTGGGCAACATTCATATGCCAGGGAGTCTCGTGCATAGCAGCATGCATCGCTATCGTCAGAAGATTGAAGGTGACTGTTCCTGCAGGAGATGCGCCGCTCTTTGATGCGCATATATTCCGCCGTTTCCTGATAGTCGCGGTCCCTTCGATGCTCCAGCAGAGTTTTGTCAGTGTCGGGAACATCATCGTCCAGTCTGTAGTCAACAGCTTCGGAGCCTCTGTCATCGCAGGTTATTCTGCGGCTATCAAGCTCAATAACATGGTTGTCACAAGCATAACCACCCTTGGGAATGCTGTCTCTTCATTCTCAGCGCAGAATATCGGGGCAGGGAACTTTGCCAGGGCAAAGCAGGGTTTCAGGATAGGGGTTTTGATGACATATGCATTCTGCATCCCCGTTGTGATCCTTTTCTTCTTCTTTTCCAGAACGGTCCTGCTGCTGTTCCTTGAGAATGGGGGCTCGGATGCTGCGATGAGCGGTATAGCATTCCTCCGGATAGTCTCACCGTTCTATTTTGTCGTGTCTCTGAAGATTGTCTCCGATGCTGTCATAAGAGGTGCAGGGGATATGACCCCATTCATGATATCCACATTCTCTGATCTCATCCTCAGAGCAGGGCTTGCCATAGTATTCTCCTCTCTCTTCGGCTCGGTGGGAATCTGGCTGAGCTGGCCTGTGGGCTGGGTGGTAGGAGCAGTGGTCTCTCTTGTATTCCTTAAATCCGGCCATTGGATCAGATACGCTGAGCGGACCCGTATATAAGTGGTACAATAAGGCAAGGAGGAGTTTTATGAGAAAGACTCTGATTGCTATAGCTGTGGTATTCATGCTTCTGGCTGTCCCCGTGTGGGCTGACTGCACGAGCTTTGCCTGGGAGAACCAGGATGGCACTCTTCATTTTCTTGGCCGCACATATGATATGTTCGGGGATCTCAGCGGAAACCGGATCTCAGTTGCCGCTCCGGGATATGAGATGAGCATGACGCTCGATGGCTCAAGGACAGAGAAGATGGTCTATGGATTTGCAGGGATATCCGTAATAGGGCTTCCTTCTCCGATAATCGTTGATGGTATCAATGAGAAGGGACTCATGGGCGCCCTCCTGAATTTCCCTGGATATGGCCATTTCGATACACAGAAGGATGATGATCATACAGATATCCATCCTGCGTTCTTCGTGGGATATCTGCTTGGCACATGCTCGAGCGTGGATGAGGTTGCAGAGAAGGTCAGGACGCTGAATCTTACCGATGAGCTTGTATATGGATCCCTTATGTCCGTCCACTATATATTCTCCGACAGCACCGGCGAGGCGATAATAATAGAGCCTGATGCTGATGGCATTACAGTACACCGCAATACAATAGGTGTCATGGCCAATGCGCCCGGCTATGAATGGCAGAAGACCAATCTCAAGAATTATGTCTCCATTTCGAATATCGATCCGCCTCCGCGCACCATCGCAGGCGAGCAGTTCACGGCTTTCGGCAGCGGAACAGGCGGAAGCTTCGGTCTTCCAGGAGGGTATTCATCTCCTGCCCGTTTCGTGCGTATGGCTTTCATGAAGGAATTCGCGCCGAAGGGAACCGATGAGATGGATTCGGTAACAAGGATGTTCAACTCATTCGGAGTTGTATACATTCCTGATGGGATTCTCAGGAAATCAGCAGATAGCACCGACTCGGAGCAGACGCTCTGCACAAGCGTTATGTGCTCTGAATCGCTCATGTACTATTTCTCACCATATACAAGCAGGAGGGTGAATGCGGTTTACGTACCTGATGCGATAAAGAAAGCAGGGGAAGGCAATCTCATGTATATAGATATTCCTGCCGAACAGGATGTGAACAGGCTGATCTGACTTAACATGCTGGCTGGTGATGATTTATCATCAGCCCATGGTCTTTACAGATTTCGGCAATAAGCTTTCACAGCATTCAGGCATCCTTCAGCTGATGGATGATATAGCAAAGCCGCTTCCGGGCAATGTCGTTGCCCATCCCCTTGGAGGCGGCAATCCTGCCCGTGTCCCTGAGGTGGAGAGGGCATACAGAGCGGAGCTTGAGGATATACTCCGTGATGGTGACAGATTCGAGGATGTCCTTGCCCATTATGATTCGCCTCAGGGGCGTGTTGAGTTCCTTGAGACTGCAGCGGCATTTCTCCGTAAAGAGTATGGCTGGCCCATTTCAATGGAGAACATTGCGCTGACAAATGGCAGTCAGAGTGCTATGTTCTATCTCTTCAATCTCTTCTCTGGAACATGCAACGGCAGTAAGCGTACGCTGCTTTTTCCTCTTATGCCAGAGTATATCGGCTATGCTGATCAGGGCATCGAGGAGGGGACATTCGTCAGTGTTCCATCGCTTGTAGAGTACTTCGATGACAGGACTTTCAAATACAGAATGGATCTGGAATGTGTCGCTGATTATCTTGCCTCCCATCCTGAAGTTGGGGCAATGTGCGTATCCAGACCGACAAATCCCAGCGGGAATGTCCTGACAGACAGCGAGATACACGGGCTCTCAGAGCTTGCTCATGAATATTCAATCCCTCTTATCATAGATAATGCCTATGGGCTTCCTTTCCCTGATATAGTGTTCACCGAGGATGCTGAGCCTGTATGGAATGAGGATATCATTCTCTCAATGAGCCTTTCGAAGATAGGACTTCCTTCGATAAGGACTGGCATTGTCATTGCGAAGAAGGAGATTATAAGCGCAGTAGGCAATATGAATGCGATTGCGGCACTTGCAACTGGTTCCATGGGACCGGTGCTCGCAGGGAATCTTCTTTCCTCCGGAAGGCTGACGGAACTTGCCTCTTCAGTTGTAAGACCATTCTATGAGGAGAAGGCAATGAAGGCGGCCGCATGGATCAGGAAGTATTTTGATGGTACTGATTTCTATATCCATCGTCCTGAGGGATCCATATTCCTCTGGCTCTATCTTCCGTCTCTGTCGATACCTACGCTCGAATTCTACTCGGTGCTTATGAGAGAAGGCGTCGTAACGGTCCCCGGAGAGTATTTCTTCTTCGGAAGCGATGATGTTAAGCATCATCCGCACTACGATAAGTGCCTGAGGATAAACTATTCAGGAGATGCTTATCTAACAGAGGATGGAATCAGGATAATCGCGGACAAATACAGAGAATATTCGCTGTAGCAGAGGGACCTGCTCTGTCTTATAATCTTTACCATGGAAAATAAGAGAAGAACCGGAATACTTATGCATATAACATCCCTGCCATCGGAATACGGTGTCGGGGATCTTGGTGATAATGCCTATCGCTTTGCCGACTCCCTCCATGACAATGGGGTGACGCTCTGGCAGATGCTTCCTCTCGGCCCGACTGGATATGGAGATAGTCCATACGCTGCAAGATCCGCATTCGCGGGAAACGAGCTTATGATATCCCCGCGTCAGCTCTACAAAGAGGGTTTCCTGGAGATTGAGGATGTGATGAAGAAGGCAAAGGCTTCCGAGCGAGTGGATTATGGTGCTGCAAAGACACTCAAGATGCCGATGCTCAGGAAGGCCGCAGAAGCTCTTCTTTCATCGGATGGGGAGGATAAGGAAGCTTATTGCAGATTCAGGATGGAGGAGGGCTGGTGGCTTGAGGACTATGCCCTATTCCAGGCTCTCATAGACCGCTGCAATGATTCCAGATGGTTCCTCATGTGGCCGGAGGAGCTCAGGAACCGCGATGCTGCTGCGCTGGACAGAGCAAGGAAGGAGCTTAAGCATGAAGTTGATATCTATGCAGCTCTTCAGTACTTCTTCAGAAAGCAGTACATGAAGCTCAAAGAGTATGCGAACAGCCTTTCAGTGAAGATCATCGGAGATATCCCGATATTCATCGCTCCTGACTCATCGGATGCCTGGACTGAGAGAAAGCTGCTTAAAATCGATGAGAATGGACAGCAGGAGGCATCATCAGGTGTCCCGCCAGATGCATTCAGCGCAACCGGGCAGCTCTGGGGCAATCCTCTTTACAGATGGGAGGAGCATGAGAGAACCGGATTTGAATGGTGGATCAGGCGATTCCGTGAGAACTTCAGGCTTTTCGATATTGTCCGTGTTGATCACTTCAGAGGTTTTGAGGCCTGCTGGGAAGTCCCTGCGGGAGAGGCGACTGCAGAAAATGGGAAATGGGTGAAGAGCCCGGGGCAGAAGCTGTTCGATGCTCTTCGCAGCTCTCTTGGCGATGACCTTCCCATAATCGCAGAAGACCTAGGCGTCATCACTCCTGAGGTGGAGAAGCTCAGGGATGGGAATCATTTCCCTGGAATGAAGATCCTTCAGTTTGCTTTTGCCTTCGATAACGGGAAGTGGCAGACAGATAATCCCTATCTGCCGCATAGCTTCACACCGGTTTCCGTCGCATATACGGGAACGCATGACAACAACACAACAGCGGGGTGGTACTCAGAGCTGGATGATGGCATGAAGGATTATGTCAGGCGGTATTTCGAATGTTCCGACAGCGAGGTTGTATGGCGTATGATACGCTCCCTCCTTGGCTCTGTCGCCCGTTATGCGATAATCCCGATGCAGGATGTCCTATCGCTTGGATCAGAGGCACGGATGAACGTACCGTCCACATGCGGATCATCGAACTGGTCATGGAAGATGCGGCTTGAGGATCTGGCATCCCCATCGCTGAGCGGATTGAAGTACTACTCTGAACTCTATGGAAGGATATGAATATAGTTCTTTTTTCTGAGAATGAGACAGTGATTCCTTCCTCTGATGAGAGAGCCGTCCATATAAGGAATGTCCTCCATATGAAGGAAGGGGATTCCTTCCGTGCAGGAATCATAAATGGTGAGATCGGCATGGCAAGAATCGTCTCTGATACAGAGAAAGGCATGCAGATAGAATTCACAGGAGAGACAGATGGATCCTCTCTCTATCCTTTGTCTCTTGTCGTTGCGCAGGTAAGACCTATATGCATGCGCCGCATACTCAGGGAGGCTGTATCAATCGGAGTAGGCCGCATGATACTTCCTGTGTCCGATCTTGGAGAGAAGAGCTATCTGTCAGCTTCGCTTTACAGGGATGGGGAATATAAGGATATCCTTCTTGACGGGGCCATGCAGTCCGGGCATACGGGCGTGACCGATACCAGCCTGGCGGCAAGTGTGGAGGAGGCCATCTCCCTTCTTCCCGATTCTGGCCGCAGGATTCTTCTTGATAACACCCTTTCTGCTGTGTCATTATCTTCGATGAGGCTGAAAGGCGAGAGCGTCGTGCTGGCGATCGGGCCGGAGAGGGGATGGTCTGACAGAGAGCGGAAGCTTTTCATCAGCGCAGGCTTCGAACCTGCCCTTCTTGGGAGCAGGATCCTCAGGACGGAAACTGCTGTTCCTGCAGCATCAGCCATCGCTCTTTCACTTATGGGGTATATATAGGAGGCTTTTATGCATTGCATAGTACCGGAAGCTGAAGAGATTCTGGACAAGGAATTCCCTGTTCTTGATCATGGTTTTGTCCGTCTTGTCGATTATCTTGGATCTGACCAGCGAATAGTGCAGTCCGCGCGTGTCAGCTATGGGGAAGGAACTAAGACATACAGGCAGGATAAGGGTCTTATAAACTACCTCCTGAGGAATGACCATACATCCCCGTTCGAGCAGGTTGTTTTCACATTCCATGTGAAGATGCCCATATTCGTCGCACGCCAGTGGACGAGGCATCGTACTGCACGTATGAATGAGATTTCCGGAAGATACTCCGTGATGAAGGATGAATGCTACATCCCTGCTCCTGAGAATATCGCGATGCAGAGCGAGGATAATAAGCAGGGCAGGAAGAATGAACCTGTATCCGAGGAGGTCGCTGCACGCGTCAGGGCTATCATGGAGGAGGATTCTGAGAGGGCATTTGCCAACTACCATGAGCTTCTTGATATGGGAATCGCAAGGGAGATCTCCCGCATAGATCTTCCTCTCTCGCTCTATACTGAGTTCTATTGGCAGATAGATCTCCATAATCTGTTACATTTCCTTGCACTGCGTCTTGATAGCCATGCCCAGTATGAGATCAGGCAGTATGGAATCGTTATGCTTGAGATTGTGAAGAAGGTCTGCCCGATAGCAGCAGAGGCTTTTGAGAACCATAAGCTCAAGGGCAGGAGCTTCTCAGGAAGGGAGATCGAGGCGATAAAGGCAATGCTCCGCGGAGAGGAGTGCCCTCTGGAGAAGAGGGAGAAGGAGCTATTCGAGGAGAAGCTCAGATAGGAAGCTCTGGATTATAGAGGATATCTTGTCTGAATCCAGGATATAGGACTCATGGCTTTCTCCTTCGAGAATCATAAGCCTGCTTCCTTTTATTGATTCATGGAGGAACTCAGTGTCCTCCTTTTTTATCATGTCCTTGCTGCCTGCTGTGATGAGTACCGGAACAGTGATCCTGCCAAGCTTCTCCGCTGTCATATCAGGCTCATAGAGCATCACTGCAAGCCTGGGATCCTTGGTGGACCTGTACATTCTGTCAAAGCCGAATCTGTAGAGAGCCTTGATCCCCTTGGGACAGGAGTTTGCCCCGCTGGCAATGATGGCAGCAGGGATCTCCGGATGGGTGTAGGCAAGCATCAGTGCAGTTATGCCGCCATCGGAGAATCCGAAGATCGCAGGACGCTCTATCCCAAGCTCTGTGATGAATGCATAGAGATCATCAGCCATATCGCTATAGTGATACTCATGGATAGGGGAGCTCTTCCCATGTCCGCGTGTATCGATTGCATAAATGGTGAATGCGTTTTCGAGCTTTTCGATCGCTTTCGAGAATATCGTGATGTCCTCCCCATTCCCATGGAGCATGATCAGGGGGTATCCATTGCCATATATTTCATAATGAAGAGTTACTTTGCCGTGTGTGAAGTACATATCCACCATTATACAATACGGCTTTGACTGTATGATGCAGGGGATTTCCAGTGCCTGCGCTTATCCATATCGATTATGTATTTCTGTAAAGAAGATCCGATCATGAACCGGGATACCTTATAGTCGTTTTCCTTGTTGCCCAAAAATGGAATAATGTTTCAAAATATTATTATATCCGGCTGAATCTATTTTAAAATATATTTAAGTGGGAAAATATACATTATAAAAATTTTTATTGCAGTAAATTTAAACCAATGCTATTCTGGCCATGTAGTGCTAAAGGAGGCTGGAATAATGAACTTCAAGAAATTTCTGGCAATAATATGCATGGCGCTCTGCATGACCATGGTCTTTGCAGGCGGAGCTTCGGAATCATCAGCAGAATATACACTGATGTTTGCACACTCCCTTACGGAGAACGATCCTTGGCATCAGGCTGCGCTGAACTGGGCTCAGGTTGTAGAGGAGCGCACTAATGGTGCTGTCCATATTGATGTTTATCCAAACTCACAGCTTGGATCGGAAGAGGATGTTATCGAGCAGATGAGAGCCGGTGCTAATCTTGGATACAACACAGACTCAGCTCGTCTTGGCAACTATGTGCCCGAGATCTCTGTTTTCAACGGACCATATATGCTCAGCAGCGAGGAAGAGGTCCGCAAGGCAGCAGAGCTTGACTGTGTCAAGGAATGGGAGCAGGAACTTGCCGATGAGTATGGTATCAAGGTTCTTTCATTCGCATATATCCAGGGCCCGAGGAATATCATAAGCAACAAGGCTGTCTATAAGCCATCGGATCTTTCCGGAATGAGAATCAGAACAGCAGGCGCTCCGATCTGGCAGGAGTCAGTAAGATCAATCGGCGCAACACCTGTTTCCCTCTCAAGAAGCGAGATCTATTCCGCTGGCCAGACAAAGGCTATCGAAGGTCTTGAGGATGTATATACAGCTTATACCAATGCCCAGCTCGATGAGGTATTCAAGGTTGTTTCCGAGACCGGCCATATCTACCTTGTCAACTTCATTGTCTGCTCTGCAGACTGGTTCAATACTCTCCCTGAGGAGTATCAGCAGATTCTTGTCGAGGAAGCTGATAATGCAGGATATGCAATGTCGAAGGAGATCGAGAAGCAGGCTGCTGAGATCAGGGAGCAGCTTATCGCAGAGGGCATCACTATCATTCCTGCCTCTGAGATTGATATCGCAGCCTTCCAGGAAGCTGGTGAGAAGGCATATGCCACACTCGGCATCGAGGAAGCAAAGAACCTTGTTTACGAAGGTCTTGGCAAGTAATCAATAGTCAACCCCGGGGTGCCTTTTTCCCCTTCAGGCACCCCATCTTTCAAAGGAAAAGCATATGCTTAATAAAATCATTGCGAAGATCCACATCGTGGAGATGTGGGTATCCATGTTTGGACTCGTAGTCCTTACAGTATGTATTTTCATTGGTGCTGTCGGCAGATGCGTAGGGCATCCTCAGGCATGGTCGACGGATGTCGGTATGATGATGCTTGCCTGGTCCACATTCCTTGGCGGCGATGTGGCTTTCAGGAATGGCAGGTTCGCCAATCTCAACCTTCTTCTCAAGAAATTTCCTCTGAAGATGCAGAAGGTCATCATCCTTCTCAGCTATCTTGCGATGCTGGTCTTCCTTCTTCTGATGATATATCAGGGATTCATCCTTTCATGGACAACAAGATTCCGTTCCTTCAACGGAGTCCCTCAGCTCAGCTATACATGGGTAACGCTTTCACTTCCTGTCAGCTGCTGCTTCATGGTCTTCTCTCTTATCAGCAGGTTCCTGAAACTCTGGAAATCCACTGATAAGGAAGAGCTCTCGAATATGTAGGAGAATGATATGGCAATCGTATTTTCCGTATTTCTTATATTGCTTGTTCTGGGAATGCCCCTTGCATTCTCTATTGGTATAGCAGGTGTTTTCTACTTCCTGCAGCATCCGAATCTTCCGATGTCGATCATGGTCCAGCTGCCTATAACGCAGACGCAGAATTTCGCCCTTCTTGCTGTCCCTCTCTTCATCCTTGCTGGCAACCTCCTTAACAGGGGAGGGACTACCCACAGGCTTGCGAAGTTCGCAATGATCATAACAGGAAGGATGCGCGGTGGCTTTGCCCAGACAAGCGTTGTCCTTTCCACGATGATGGGAGGTGTTTCCGGCTCCTGCATAGCAGATGCTGCTATGGAGGCAAGGCTTCTGGGACCGGATATGATCAAATCCGGATACTCAAAGGGATTCGCAGCATGCAATATTGCCTTCACAGGCCTTATCACAGCCACGATCCCGCCAGGGAATGCTCTGATCATCTTCGGAACCGCAAGCAATGTCTCTATCGGCAAGCTCTTCGCCGGAGGTCTTGTGATCGGACTCTTCATGATGGTTGTCATGATGTTCACGACATGGTTCATCTCCTATAGGCGCGGATACAAGCCAGCCCGCACGGAGAAGCTTCCGAAGAGAATGCTCTGGGAGAGCTTCAAGGAGTGCTTCTGGGCGCTGCTTTTCCCGTTCATCCTTCTCTTTGGAATAAAGATGGGTCTTTTCACTCCTTCTGAAGTAGGTGCATTCGCATGTGTCTATGCTTTCTGTGTAGGACGCTTTGCATACAAGGAGCTGAATAAGGAGAACTTCATACTTGCCCTTAAGGATTCCGTTGCTGATATCGGAGCAGTTATGTTCATAATTGCATTCTCCGCTATTCTCGGATATGGCGTGCCTATCGACAGAGTACCGCAGGCTGTGACAGGATTCATGGTAGGAATCTCATCAAATCCTACAATCATCCTTCTTCTCCTTGTCGTTCTCCTGGTTTTCATTGGCATGTTCATGGAAGGTGCTGCAACGATTCTGATCCTTACGCCTGTATTCATGCCGATGATCCAGTCGCTTGGAATAGATCCCGTTCTCTTCGGCCTTATCTTCTGTACTGTAGTTACTTTGGGTAACTGTACGCCTCCTGTAGGACTTTCGATGTTCACAGTCAACTCAATACTTGATTGCTCTCTTCAGGAGTATTGCAAGGAGATGGTGCCATGGCTTATCACATTCCTTCTGTCTGTGGTCATCATCATACTCGTGCCAGGTCCGTTCATGTACCTGCAGGAAGCATTCTTCTAAGGAGCAGTCAGATGAAGGATGCGGAGGTTGTGCTCAAGAGCGATAATGCCGATTTCCAGATGCTTTACTTTACCTGCTCATCATTGTCTCAGGATGATAGCACGCTGTATGGTCTTACGGATATGACGGGAAGTCCCAATATCTTCTCATATGATCTGGGGACAGGAAAGCTCAGCATCCTGAGCGATAATCAGGATGGGGTTCTGAGAAGCTATGTCTATTTCAATGGAGAGTGGGATAAAGGGCTGGGAAAGGCAAGCGTTGTCCTGGATTCCGAAAGGAATACTCTGTACTACATCCAAGGAAATGAGATACGCCGCATAAAAGATGGAGCGATAGAAAAGCTCAACAGCATCAGGGGAGACAGAGTGACTGCATTCATGCATGTTTCCCCTGATGGGAAGATGCTTGCCGTTCCTTCGACCGATAGAAGAGCGCTTGAGTACGATCTGGATAGAGAGGGCTATGGTCTGGACAGAAGACCTGTGTTCTCTGTTGATGAACGCTGTATAAAAGAGAATCTCTCATCATACTTGTCGTTCTATGATACTGAGACAGGTGCTCTTCTCCGGGAGGTGACTGTTCCAGGGTGCTGGATAACGCATGTCGTATTCTCTCCCGTCAATCCATCGCTGATGCTTTTCAACAACGAATGGACATGCAGGGATACAGGAATAAGACGCGTCTGGCTCTATGACTGGGATAAAGGATACAGGCAGCTGCGCTGCGAGGGTGATGCCCGGTCCCGTAATGACTGGGTATGCCATGAGCTCTGGTCTCCTGATGGACAATGGGTCATCTACCATGGGGAGAAGATGGGAGGAGCCTTTGTCGGCCGTATCGATCCTGTGTCAGGCGAGTGCCAGGAAATCCTTCTTGATAAGTCGTTCAGAGCATATGGCCACTTTACAGTTGATGGTCTGAGCAATCTTATATGTGATGGATATTTCAGGTTTCCGGATGATAAGGACATTGTTCGTGATAATCCTACAGATAACGGTCCTGATCCTCACAAGAAGAATGGAAGGTATGTAAGCCTTGTATTGCCCGATTGGAAGAATGGAGTGCTGGAGTGGCATCCTCTTGCAAGCCATGATACCGATTGGCTTTCCCAGGACTCCCATCCGCATCCAGTGGCAGATCACAGCAATCATCATATCTATTTCTCTTCAAGAAGAGATAAGACGATCGGTATATACCGCATCGCATATTAAAAGGAGCTGATATGGTTTTCAGCATAGCTGTAAGCGAGATAATAAATAAGAATGCCCCAGTTCCCCTGACCGGGGATGTCGAGGAGCAGATACGATACGCAGCATCGCTCGGGTTCGATGGAGTTGAGATACACACTCCCAGTCCGGAGCAGGTTGATGCTGATAGGATAAGAACGCTCTGCAGAGAGCTTGGCATTGCCGTGACAACAATCGGCACCGGTTCGATATTCGGTAAATTCAATCTTTCGATTGCAGACCCTGATCCTGTAAGGAGGGAGGTCCTTTACAGCATGCTCACTGAGTATGTGGATCTGGCATCTGAACTTGGATCGAAGATAACCATCGGCTCGCTGAAAGGCAATCTGTCCCCCGATAGGGATGCTTCTCTTGATATAGTCAGAGGGGAGCTCAAACGTCTGAGCTCATATGCTTCCGGGAAAGGTGTGAAGATACTTCTTGAGGCGACCAACCGCTATGAGAACAACTATTTCAATACAGGAGATGAGGTTGCTTCCTTCATCAGGTCTGCTGGATTCGGGAATGTCGGCATACTCATGGATGCATTCCATATGAATATCGAGGAGGAGGATCCTTTCACTTGCTTTGAGAACTACGGAGATCTGATCTGGCATATCCATATTGCTGACAATAACAGGCATTTTCCGGGGGGCGGCTCTTTTGATTTCCATTCTTTTGCGGATGAGATCAGGAGGATCGGGTACGATGGGATAATCTCTGTTGAGTGCCTTCCTTATCCGGACGGAAAGACAGCTGCAGTCAGATCGATAGGATTCATGAATGAATTTTTCAGGGCATGACATGTTTTGGGTTTTCCTTCTGAAACTATGCCGGTAAAATTACAGTAACACTTTTGGGCAGGAGAGATAGATATGGCACAGAAGGAAAACCAGAATCTCAGCCGGTACACATATGAGTATATCAAGAAGCGTATCCTTGACTGTTCGATACTTCCAGGAGCGCCCATTGATGAGAAATCGCTTCTGGATGAGATTCAGGTGAGCAAGACTCCGTTCAGGGAAGCCCTGCTTCTGCTCCGCAATGAGAATCTTGTCGAGCTGCGTCCCCGTGCTGGCTTCTTTGCCAAGATGATTACCGAGAAAGATGTCGAGGAGGTCTATTCTGCCCGCAAGATCATCGAGCCATATGCTGTTATCGATGCTCTCGGCATGCTCGATATGAGCCGTATGATCGCACTGAATAAAGACTGGGAGGATACCGTGGATTCCGGCCAGTGCAATCATTTCCAGATCTGCGATAAGGATATGATATTCCATTCATTCCTTGTTTCCAGCACTGGCAATTCACGGCTTGCCAAGCTTTTCGGATCAATATGCCAGGAAGGTCTGAGGATAAGCATATTCAATGCCATTGTGAAGAAGAACGCAGAGGATTATAAGGTGACAAGAGAACATCATGCGAAGATGATCGATTCCATCCTCAAAGAGGATAGGAAGAGCATAATCAAGATGTACAATCTTCATCTGAATTTCTTCATGAGCAGCTGTATTGAGTCAATCCGTAAATACAACAGCGACAATAAGTGAATCCTGGCGAGGGACAGCATATGGATGATAGAACCATAAGGATCATCACTACAGGTGGAACATTCGATAAGCAGTATGATGCAGTCCGTGGTGAGCTGATATTCCGTGAAAGCCAGCTGCCTCGGATCCTCAATCAGGCGCGTGTGACTCTTCCTGTCCATCTGGACTCTCTTCTTGCTGTGGACAGCCTTGTGATGACAGAGGAGGAGCGCCATCGCATCGCGCTTAATGCCCTTTCCTCCGTTGAGCGGATGGTTGTCATAGTCCATGGGACAGATACTATGGTGAAGACCGCAACACTCCTTGAGAGCATGAAGGAGAAGGATGATGGGCATGTCTTTGTCTTCACAGGAGCGATGATCCCTTATTCTCTTGAGAACAGCGATGCTGTATTCAATCTCGGATGTGCCCTGTCTTTTGTCCAGACGGCCAGTTCCGGAGTGTATATAACAATGGGGGGAAGGCTGTATGACGCATCGAATGTCCGGAAGAACAAGGAGAAGGGGATTTTCGAGGCTCTTTCCTGATATCCATCGGTAATATATGGAATTATGACATAAATCAGCGGCGCTTATTAATGAGAATATCACGCTTCTGCATGTAATTTTCCTTCATATCAAGCTCAAAGTCCCTGTCGCATCCATATTCCCGTCCAAGGACAGCAGGCCAGAGCGATGGATCTTCCATGCAGAGGTAGAAGAATACTCCTTCTCTGATGCTTTCCGGGAAGGAGGAATATACATGGGAGAACATCTTCCGCTTGATATCAAGAGGATAGGAGAACTTGCCTGCAGCCGGTGTAAGCTCCATTTCAAGTATCCTGCTCTCTTCTCCGCATAGTCTGAGGTTCTTGAGCACTGATTTCGTGAATGTCAGCGTTCCGATGCTGATTGCGAAGAGATCATCAGAGGCGAATGCTGAGGATATTTTATCAGCGACAGCTCCATATTCCTCTTCCCATCCTCTGAAGTAGACCATCGGATGGATATGGAAGCCTACTAGGTTACCATTGTTCCTGCATCTCATGGCATTCTCCAACCGGCCTTCAAGCGATGCGGTCAGATGTTCTTCCTTCTCGATTATGGTCGGCGCATTGAGGCTCCATGAGAAGAACATGTTCGCAGGGTATTCCCTGCTGAATACATTCCTGGCACTCTTTGATTTGAGTTCTATTATGATATCCGGATGTTTTTCTGCGAATGAAGCAAGCCCTGACAGTGTTCCATGATCATCGCCCAGGAGTATTGAATCCGAGGCCTGTCCTGTTCCGATATGCCAGACATCATCTTCCACCTCGAGAGCAAGCAGCTTTTCCTTTATATTGCTTATGGCATGGATCTCATTCTCCGCATAAAAGGCCTGCACAGAGCAGTATGAGCAGGAAAATGCGCATTGCTCAATCACATCAAGGGTTCTTAGCTTGCAGCAGCGGGTCTTCTCTCCATCAACAGGACAAGGGCATCTGCTGAGCACCAGCTGTTTATCCGGTTCGGTGACACGGCTCTTCGGACGAGGGTGGATCGAGGGAAAGAATGAAGAATAGTCTGTCGCATCTGCCCTGAGATCATGCATGTATTTTCGCAGTGCTTCCATGTATCTATCCCCGGTCCTGCCATCCTGATGGCTTTCCAGCGTTCCATGATCGAATGACCCTGCAAATGATGGTTCTTTCCATTGCCGGAGATCTGCTTCTTCCTTTAAGATCTCAAGCTTCTGGCTCTCTGTGAAATGATATCTGGAGAAAAGGTCCCTGATAGCATCCTTTACCGTATCCGGCAATGTGTTGAATATTTCATCTGCAGCTTTCACAGGGAAAGTATAGATTGCAGAAAAAAGTCTGTATAGCTATCTTATGTATATGTCCGAGAAGGCCAGAGAGATTGCGAGATCGCTTCCAGATAATCCTGGATGTTATCTTATGAAGAACAAGGAAGGAACTGTAATATATGTGGGAAAGGCGAAGAACCTGAAGCGCCGTGTGTCATCATATTTCCTTCCTAACCGCAATGCCAAGACCGCCGCGCTTGTTGAGAAGATCGAGGATATAGAGTTCGTAATCACCGGGAATGAATATGAGGCACTTGTCCTTGAGAATAATCTCATTAAGAAATACAACCCCCATTACAACATACTTCTGAAGGACGGGAAGAGCTATCCTGTCATCCGCATAACCAATGAGGACTTTCCCCATATTTTCAAGACAAGACGTGTGATAAAGGATGGTTCCCGGTACTTCGGGCCATATCCGGATGGTATGAGGCTCGATGCATATCTCAAGATGGTCGAGGATAACTATCCTCTCCGGCATTGCCAGGGCCCGCTGAAAATGAGGAAGACGCCCTGTCTTTACTATCATATCCACAGGTGCTCAGGCCCATGCATCGGTGCAATCGATAAAAAGGACTACATGGCTTACGTCAGGGAAGTCGAGGATTTCCTGAATGGAGATGATTCATCTCTGATAAAGCAGGTCGAGAAGGAGATGAACAAGGCGGCAAAGGAGCTTGACTTCGAGACAGCTGCAAGAAAGCGCGATCAGCTGAAGGCCCTTACCGTGATGCAGAAGAATCAGATGGTGGAGGATTTTTCTGCAGATAGCCGCGATTATGCTGCGATAGAGATGAGAAGCTATCTCTGCACAATCTCCCTGATGCAGTTCCGGTCCGGCAGGCTCATCGGAAGAGCATTGTACAGAGCTGAATGTCTTTCGGATGAGACGGAGACGCTGCTGTCATTCCTCATCCAGTATTACAGCGATGGTGACAGCCTTCCCAATGAGATCTTCGTATCCTGCGAGATCGATACGGATCTTCTGTCCTCGTACTTCAGGAATGAGCTCCGCTCAGGGGTATACGTCACTGTTCCCAAAGACGGAAAGCATTACAGAATACTTAGAATGGCTGCAGAGAATGCATCAAGAGATGTGGAGAAGAGGCTGCGTGAGGTTGACAACACCCCTGCTCTTGAGAAGCTCCGTGATGAGCTTGGCCTTGAGACAGTGCCTCTTCATATCGAGGGCTTTGATATCGCTCAGCTTTCCGGAAAATACACCGTTGCATCTCTAATAGTATTCCGTGAAGGGAATCCTTCAAATAAAGAATATAGGCATTTCTCTATCAAATCACTGGATGGAAAAATCGATGATTTCCAGTCGATGCGTGAGGCCGTTGGAAGGCGCTACCAGCGACTTCTCAATGAGGGATCGCCGATGCCGGATCTTCTGATGGTTGATGGGGGAAAGGGGCAGGTGAGTGCCGCACTCGATTCGCTTGAAGCCCTTGGCCTTGATTTTCCCGTTGTTGGACTTGCCAAGGAGCATGAGGAGATAGTCTTCCCCGGCGACAGGCCTTCGCTTTTGCTTGACCACAGCGATCCTGGGCTCCGTGTGCTTATTGCAGTCAGAGATGAATGCCACAGATTCGCGACATCGTTCAATCAGAGAATGCGTAGCCGCGATGCTTCATTCTCGCTTCTTGAATCAATAGAAGGAATAGGGCCGGAGAGAGCGAAGAGGATAATGCAGACATACGGCTCTGTCGAAGCAATCCTTCCGCTGTCTGCAGAGGATCTTGCAAAGGGGGCGAGGATTCCCGTATCTGTTGCAGAGCGTGTGCTGCATAAGCTCAATTTCTGATTATCGCTGGATCACCTTCGGTTGATTCTGTTCCCAGAAGATATGCCCATGCTGTTCAGAGCATGATATCAAGGCCGTTTCCGGCAGCATTGATTCCTGTTTCCTTTCCCTTGTATCTGATGATTGTATAGAGAATATCGGTGAATACCAGCATATGCATATCAGCTGATGTGTTCTTTATCGTACTGTCCATCTTTCCCAGATAGCCTATGATCCTGGATGCATCTTCAAGGGAGTATACGGACATAGCCTTGGAGAATGCTGTCTTCTCCCTTGCCTTCAGTCCTTTCTGTGTGAAGGCTGCAGGATAGGGCGATAGATATGATGCTTCCTTTGCTATCGTATCTATGCTCGCTCCCTGGCTTTTCATGATCAGGCAGTTCTCGAGCAGCCTGAAACGCTGCGTCACAATGCTGAAAGCCCTCACCGCCGCATAGGAATCGGTTTCCTCGAGAGTCTTCATTATCAGTATTGCATGCTCAAGATCTCCCTCTGCGATTGCCGCGAAGAGCGTGTAACCGTCCTCTCCTCTGGTCTTTACTGCATATTGCTCGATATCATCAGCTGTGATTGTTCTCTTGTCTGGTTTCGAGGCGTGGAAATAAAGAGATAGCGATGTTACAAGATTCTTCATGTCGGCAGTATTGTTCTCCGTTGAGAAGAGGATTTCCTCTATGCCTTCCTGATCGATGGAGAAGCCTTCATCGCGGAATGCCTTCACTATCCATTCCCTCTTCCGGCTTTCGAACATTTCCCAGAACATCAGACGGTTTTCCTTCGGGATTCTTGACAGTATCTCCTTGCTGATCTTCATCTCGGACTTCTCTGCGCTGACAATTACCAGCTCTGCATCATTCTGTCCGGATTTCAGGAAGCTGATGATTGCATCGGTGATGGAATCCTTGCCGGATCTGGCTTCATACTGTCTTATAACAGCATAGCGGAAGGAGGAGAAAAGAGACGGCTGGGACATCACAGCAGATACAGAGGCCCCGTCATCATCGCCTGTATAGAATGAATGGATCTCCGCGTCCGGATGCTCTTTCAGTACTTTCTCCTTTTCCCGTCTCAGCCATTCATTCTTCTCGCCTTCTTCCGGCCCAAGAAGCAGATAGTTCATATTTCCCTCCTGATTCCTATAAGCACACCAAGGATCTCAGCGTCTGTGGTCTTTATCGTTCCCATAGAGGCATTATCAGGAATCAGCAGAAAGAATCCGGGGATCTTCCTGAGTTTCCTGAGCTCCGGGGCTCTGTCATTCCCAGGGCAGTATGCAAGGACGATATCGCCATCCTGGGCAGGTTTCCTGACAGCGATTATCGCCGTATCGCCAGGGATGATTGCTGCATCTGTCATCGATGATGATGTGACACGGAAGGCAAAGCAGTCAATATCTGCATACCTGCCTTCGATGAATGAGAATCCGTTGCATCTTTTCTCCCTTATATCCTCAGGCGAAGGTTCTCTGCTGAAGAATGGAACCGCAAGTGTCCCCATCCTCATCCGTTCATCCTCCGGCAGAGAGATGGAGCGGAGCAGTCTGCTGCTCTTTTCAAGCTTTCCCTTCTTTATAAGAGCGAGGACAGTATCATATGCGGCTTTGGCAGAGAAGCCGAAGTGGGAGGCAATATCATTATAAGAAGGAGCCCGTCCATTATGCGCTATGTACTCGGCAATGAATGCCAGTACAGTTCTCTGCTTTTCCGTGAGATCCTTCAATTACTGCTCCTCAAAGCGTGAAAGGAAGAGATCTTCCATGCCTTTCATGGCGTTTTCCTCATCAGGACCACTGCAAGTGCATAGGACTTTTGTCCTGTAGGTTGCCCCGAGAGTGATAACTCCCATGATCGATTTGGCATTTATCTTCATTGTGTCCCGGGACAGGAAGATATCAGAGGCGTATGATGATGCCTTTTTTGCTATCTCTGATGCAGGGCGGGCATGTATGCCTGCTCTGTTCAGGACTTCCAGTTCCTTACTGATCAAAGTCTGCATCTCCTATAACATCGCTGCTGAAATACATCTTTCTTGCAGCCTCGCTTTCCAGCCATTTCAGGACATTCTGATCGAATTCCTTAGCGCTGTAGTAGCCAAGCTTCTTGAGGCGCTCGTTTCTTGCCGCAGTCTCTATCAGCATCGGTATATTGCGTCCAGGTCTGACAGGAATGACTATCTTCGGGATCGTTATGCCAAGGAATGTATCGGTTATGCTGTCTCCGATCCTGTCATACTCCTTGCTGCTGTTCCATTCCTCAAGGCATACAGAGAGCTGTACCTGCTTCTTCTCCCTGATTGCTCCTACGCCGAAGAGGTTTGTCAGATTGATTATTCCGATTCCCCTGATTTCCATATGGTGTGCAAGCATCGGGTTCTCTCCGCTGCCTATGAGGTAGTTGTCGGATATGTTCCTGAGCTTTACCGTGTCGTCGCTTATCAGCCTGTGTCCGCGCTCTATGAGCTCAAGGGCTGTCTCGCTCTTGCCCACACCACTGTGACCTGTGATCAGAACTCCAATTCCGAAGACTTCGACAAGAACTCCATGTATTGTCATGGTCTCTGCAAAGACTTCATCCAGCATGGAATAAAGACGCCTGGAGAAGCTTGATGATTCCAGCGGGGTTGCAAGGATGGCTGTCGCATTCTTCTCTGCAAGTTCCTTGAAGTGATCTGAAGGCTTGTAGTCCCCGATGAATATTATGCATGGCATATGGTAGCTGAAGAGCTTCTCTATGTTCCCATATTCGTTCCGGCTCTCAAGCTCGTCGATATAGGCCTCCTCGCCACGTCCGATGAGCTGTATGCTGTTCCCTGAGAATCCTGTGAAATAACCGGTAAGGGCAAGACCTGGCCTGGATATCTTCGCATTCTCAATTGTCCGGGACAGCCCTGATCTTCCTGCAATGCATGTCAGCTGCAGGAGATTATGCTCCTTGAGATCAAGGTCTAGAAGATCGAGGACGGTGAATTCACTCATGAACGGATTATATCACAGCGGCATGGAAAAGGGGAACGTTCGCCGTTCCCCTCCTGTGGATTGTCTGATTTCCGGTCAGAGTCCCATTGTCTTCTCTTTTTCCTTCTTTGCCGCAGCCTGTATCTTATCTGCCAGAAGCTCTATTCCCTCATGCAGCTCATATGCATCCTGCGATACTACCTTCTCCTTTTTCCAGGCAAAATGCAGCGTTGCATCGAGATGGAATCCGATTCCCTTGCTTTCCTTTCTGGCTACGATGTCGAGATCATGCAGATAATCATCCGCGAAACTCAGCTTCTTCAGCTTCTTGTCAAGGAATTCTCTGTCTTCATCATCTGGGGTGAAACCGATACCTCTGAACGTAAGATTCATAAATTCCTCCTTCTTCTTTTGATGATTATATTGTACCTCAGCTTGTTCCAACTAACAAAAGGAATCTGAATGAAAATGAACAGAACTATTTTGCTCTCTCGAATGATGAGTCTATATTAAGCTCTTTTCTGTATTTGCTGACTGTACGCCGGGCTGCGGTGATGCCCTGTTCCTTGAGAATGTCGCTGATCTTCTGATCGGAGAGTGCTTTGCCTGCGGTATTCTCCTCAATGATCTTCTTTATCATCTCCTTGACGGCATTCTTTGAGATGTTCTGACCATCTGAGGATTCCACTGAGCTTGAGAACAGAGATCTGATCGGATAGATACCCCAGTCTGTATCAATATACTTCGAGCTTGCGATCCTGCTTACAGTCGCTTCATGCACGCCGATGATCTCAGCAGCTTCCTTCATCGTCAATCCTTTGAGATGCAGAGGCCCATAGAGGAAGAAATCCCTCTGCTTGTCCATAAGCAGGGCTCCGAGTTTCTCCAATGCTGTCGTACGTGCCTCAAGCTGGGAGATGAGGCTTTCTGCGGAGGCTACCTTCTCCTTGAGGAATCTGGATGCTTCTTTATCATCACCGTTCCCGCTTTTCTTCAGCTCGGAAAGCATCTCTGTATACTCTGGATCCAGCTCGACGGAGGGAAGCGCATCCTGTGTTATCCTCAGCCGCAGCTTACCATCCTCTTCCTTCCTTATTGAGATCTCAGGAATCGCATATTGGTCCCAGTCTGAGCTGTATTCCCTTCCAGGGAATGGAGTGAGCGTCTTGAGGAAATCGGATAGGGCGATGATTTCCCCCTCATCGGTCTTCAGTCTTTTCGCGATGATGGCAATCTTCCCTTGTCTGAGACTCTCAAGTTCATCGAAGACTAGATCGGAGAAGATCTCAAGTTCCTTTCCCTTGAGCCCTTTATCCTTTGCCTGGAGTATCAGGCTCTCCCTCCAGTCCATCGCACCTATACCGGAAGGATCCATCGTATGGAGAATCGACAAAGCCGCATCTTTTCTGTCCCACAGCCTTTCTGGAAGAATGAGCAGGGGGGAGGATAGGAAGAATCCGTTCTTGTCGAGCGATGTTATGAGAATCTCTGCCGCTTCCCTTGTTCTCTCATCTATGTCAGTCTCACCGAGCTGTTTCATAAGATGCTCTTCCAGGGATTCGCTTCTGGTCACAACGCCTTCTATCCAGTTGTGTCTGCTGTCATCAGGATCGTAGGGTTCACTATCTGAATAATTATCCCGTTTGCCTGAAGAAGCGATATATCTGTCGCTGAAATCAGAGTAGGAGGGGGTTCGTTCGGTTATCTTGAGAACGGGGTTCTTCTCCGCCTCATTCTTTATCTTCTCCCTGAGTTCCTCCGTGCTTGCGGCAAGGGTTTCCATAGTCGCAACCAGCTGCGTTGATATCTTCAGCTGCTGTTTTGCTGCTATCTGGAGCCCTAAACCCTGCTGCATTCTCACTCCTTGTCGAAATCACGGCCGAAATAGATCTCTCTCGCCCTCTCATCATTGAGAAGCTCTTCCTTGGTGCCTGAGACAAGGATCTCTCCATCGGAGATTATGTGTGCTGTTGTCGTTATCTCCAGAGTATCGCGTACATTGTGATCCGTAAGAAGAATCCCGATGCCGCTTGCTGCAAGGCGCTTTATGATCTGCTTTATCTCGTAGACTGCTTTCGGGTCAATGCCGGCAAAAGGCTCATCCAGAAGCAGGAATTTCGGGGAGGTCGCAAGCGATCTGGCAATTTCCGTCCTTCTTCTTTCTCCTCCGGAAAGGGTGTAGCCATACTGCTTCCTGACTTTCTGTATGCCGAAATCATCGATCAGCCTTTCAAGAAGTTCTTCACGCTCAGCCTTTGTGAGGTTCTTCTGTGTCTCAAGTACAAGCTTTATATTGTTTTCAACTGTGAGCTTACGGAATATCGAGGGCTCCTGGGGAAGGTAGGCCAATCCCATGTTTGAGCGTTTGTGCATTGGAAGAGAAGTGATATCATGGCCATCAATAAGCACAGAGCCTCCATTGGCTTTGATAAAACCTACTATCATATAGAAGGAAGTTGTCTTTCCAGCTCCATTTGGGCCGAGAAGCCCTGTCACATCACCGGACTGCATCGTGAAAGTGACATTCTTCACGACATGCTTCTTCCCATAGAATTTAGATAGATGCAATGCACTGAGCTCAGCCATTTATGTTACCTGTGATCCTTCCTTCAAGGGATATCGAATCGGTATCGAGATCCACAGAGATGACTTCCGCACTGTATTTATCCCCTCCCCAGTTGACGGAAGCGTTGCCTCTGAGCGTCAGCATGTTCTCGCTTCTTGAGAATATTACGCTCTCAGCCTGACATCTCATTATACCAGAATCTGTCGATTTCTGAAGGGAAACGCTCTTGTCCAGCTGAAGACGCTCATCAGAGAGCCTGTATTCAAGGGAAGCTCCTGTTGCTGATACTTCATTCACAGTATCATCGACTTCAAACCATTCTGATATGAGGATTCTCTCATCCATCCTGTCATACCATATGACAGAGGTCCTGATTGTTATCCCGCGTTCCGGATCGGATACGAATGCAGCTCCTTCGCAGTTCACATATCTCCAGTCATCGCCTGTGAGTGTTATCGTATCTGCGCTGATTTCCATGGATCCCACAGAGACAGATGCTCCATCAGAGAGCACGACGTTCTCCTTTCCTTCGCGGAGGACAATGGAACTGCGTCCTCCGGTAAAGGATATCTCTTCGCTCTCGGCAGCCTCTGCCGTATCAGGAGCTTCTTCCCCATCCGCGCAGAGTGGAAGCATAATGAGCATAAGAACAACCATGAACAGCAGTATTCTCTTCATAGCCTGAAGACTCCTTTCTCAATTGAAGCAAACGAGTACGATGATAGAAGAAGATCCCCTGCAAAGCCTGTGCCCTCGAATTCGCCATCATCGGATACAACCTTTACATTGCCATCTGCGGTTACTTCATCATTCTCGCTATCGAACATGAGCGTATCTGCCTCAATCATCATTCCGCTCTCATTCTCTGCGAGTCTGACATTTCCATCAAGCTTCATGACCTTTGATTCCGTATCAATCTCAGAGCTGTCTGCCGATCCCTCAAGACGTATTTCCCCATCGTCATTGTACTGGATAAATGACAAAGCCTCTGTGATGGCTCTGTTATCATCGGAATACAGCTCAATCCTGCTGCTTTTTATGAATATCGGAGGTTCTCCGGTCTGGCCGAGCGTGTATGTGGCATTCTCAAGGATTATGTCCGGCGTGACAAGCTTCTCATGCTCTGTTCCGTCATCTGAGACGAAAGAGCAGGAAGCCATAAGAAGGGAGACTATGATAACCCAGAGAAGCCTTCTCATTCTTCTTCCTTTTTCCCGGTGACAACCGGCAGGTATGATCTCTTTGTCACTCTGAAATAGATGGATGCGATCAGGAATCCAGCAGCGACTCCAAGGATGGAGCATATAAAACGCACTGCTTCGCTTGAAGAGAAGTGCGCACCTATGAAATATCCGGGAAGGAACATCAGAAGGGGGAATGCAAGACTCATGAATACAGTGAAGAGCGTCTTCTTAGGCTCAAGATCGATCTCAGCCTTATCCCCAGGCCTGAGATCTATCCCTTCCGGATTCAGAATCTGGAAGTCTGATTTCTTCGATGTGCAGAAGAACGATCCTTTGCATCCCTCGCACTGGGATTTATCGCATCCTGCTATGATCTTCCCGTTCTCAGTTTCCTGAATTGTCACTATCTGCTTCATTTCCATTACCCGGTGCAGCGATTGCAGCTCTCTCCATTATCCTGTGTATGCCAGTGCTTTTCCCGCTCTCCTCATCTATATCGACGACAACTCCTTCTATGATGCCATCTTCCCAGCATTCCTGGCTTCTGACAGGAAGCTGCGATCTGAGTTTCCTGATCTCGGTCTCCGGATCAAAGCCTCCTACGGACATGAATGATCCGACCCTTCCGTTGTCCGTAATATAAGCAAGTCCTGAAGGCGTGACCATCTCATCGGCAGTCGGGACCTTTGTATGTGTTCCGATTACAGCAGCTGCTCTTCCATCCAGGAAGAATCTCATTGTCTTCTTCTCAGCAGTCGTCGCTGCATGGAACTGGAGCAGTATTATAGCTTCTGGTTCCTTTTCAGAGAGTTTCTTCAGCAGCATATCAATTGAGGAGAATGCATTCTGTATGCTCTGTCTCGGGAAGAGCGCATTGCCCTGAAGATTGATCACTATGAATTTCCTCCCTTTGATATCGACAGCGCGGTAACTTCTTCCCGGGCACTGGGGAGGGTAGTTCGCAGGCCGGAGTATGAAACCAGCCTTCTGGATGAAATCGACCATATCGAGCTTATAGAAGAGCTTCTCTCCACCTGTTATGAGATCAATGCCCATCTTCGTCAGCTGTGCTGCATGAGCTCTTCCAATACCAAAGCCTCCGGTCATTCCCTCGCCATTGGCTATTGTATAATCAACATCATATTTCTTCTTGAGAGATGACAGTCCGTTCTTCAGACAGGCAATGCCCGGCCGTCCTGTTATCTCCCCAAGGAATAAAACTCTGACCATGTGTGACAGGATACTGTTTTGATTGCAAAAAGTATATAGCTTAAGCAGATATGCAATAGACCTAAGATAGGATAAAGAAGGTTTCATGCCCAGAGGGGGACTCGAACCCCCATCTCTTTGCAGAGACTAGTACCTGAAACTAGCGCGTCTACCAGTTCCGCCATCTGGGCAACGATATAGGCATCATAAACTAGGATATTGCTAAAAATCAATATATACGTCGGATAGATATTGCTAAAAGTACATAGCAACTGTCCCAGACAGCACTTTCCGATGGAATGGAGGTGATCCTAAGGCGTGGGGTGTAATCCAAGCCATGGGTTGACTTTAGGGTATGGAATCAGACTAATATCAGTATATTCTTCCTGATTCATCCTTAAGGATGTCCGGGGACCGGGGTTCTTGATAATCTGAGGAGTTCTGAATGACTATTGATTTTGAAAAGGGTGGTGGATTGGTTCCTGCTATAGTGCAGGATGCAGTTACAAGAAAGGTTCTGATGCTTGGCTACATGAATGAGGAGGCTTACAGGCTGACTCTTGATCGCGGCCTTGTGACATTCTTCTCAAGATCCAGGAACAGAATATGGACAAAAGGGGAAACAAGCGGCAACTTCCTCCAGCTCAGGGAGATGCTGGCTGACTGTGATGGTGATACGCTTCTGGTCAAGGCAATCCCATCAGGACCTGTCTGCCACACAGGTGCTGATACCTGTTTCGGGGAGGAGAATGAGCCATCTGAGATCTCATCCCCTGAGTTCCTTTTCTATCTTGAGTCCGTAATCCGTGACAGACGCTCCAATCCTGTCGAAGGCTCGTATACAAACCATCTTTTCTCAAGAGGCCTGAACAAGATTGCACAGAAGGTCGGAGAGGAAGCTGTTGAGCTTGTAATCGAGGCAAAGGATAATGACAAGGAGCTGTTCCTTGGAGAGGCTGCAGATCTTGTTTATCATTTCCTGGTGCTTCTGGCACAGAAGGATACAACCCTTTCCGAGGTTATAGATGTCCTCAAGGACAGGCATTCCCGCTGAGATCCTCTCTGCTCTTTCCTCCGACATGGAGGCAGAGGGTTTTGAGCTGGAAAATGCTTCATTTGATTCAGGGGATTTCTCTGGCTGCATCATAAGATCTTCTGTAATCCGTTCTTCGGATATGCATGGGGTCTCGTTCAGCGGAGGCGCATTCACCGATGTCGTCTTTGATGGTGTAGATCTCTCTGGTGCCGATTTCTCCGGGTGCCTGCTTTCCAATGTCTCATTCATATCATCAAAGCTTACAGGCATGCATCTATCAGGGTGCAGGATAAGGAAGATCCGGATGGAGAACTGCATCTGCCGTTATTCATCGTTTGATGAGTCATCGATGATAGATTCCCTGCTCATCTCTTCAGATTTCACATCATCATCTTTCTCTGGCATGAAGATCTCATCATCGGCAATAGGGAAATCGGATCTTTCCTCTGTTTCATTCATGGGAACGAACCTTGCCGGTCTCAGCCTGGCTGACAGCACAATCGATGGGATAGCCCTTTCTGTGGACCTTTCTGAAATACATGGCGCAAAGCTCGATATTGATCAGGCAGTTGCTTTGATAAGAGGAAAAGGCGCTGAAATAAGAGGATAGCTCCGGAGTCCGGAGCTATCTATCTATCAGCCGACTATATCATCGAGTGTCCTGAGGTGTCTCATATCATATTCTCTGAGCTGGTTTGTAAGCGTGTCAGGATCATCGAACTTCTTTTCCTTATGCTTGTTGAATATGAGATAGAGAACAGGGGAGAGCAGCAGTGTGAGGAACGCTCCTGTAGTGATGCCTCCGACGAATGTGACAGCTATCGGCTGCATCATCTCAGCACCTTTCCCCGGAAAGAATGCCATAGGGATCATTCCGAGTATTGTCGTCAGCGTTGTCATGAGAATCGGCCTGAGTCTGCCGTAAGCTGCCTGCAGGCATGCCTGCTTTACCGGTACCTTCTGCTCAACAAGCCTGTTGATGCAGTCGACAAGGACGATACCGTTGTTTACAACGACTCCGATCAGTGCAATCACTCCGACTATGCTGAATAGCGAGAAAGGCTCGTTCATCGCGATATGTATCCATATGACTCCTATCAGAAGCAGAGGGATCGTTGCGAAGATTATGAAAGGATCCATCAGTGATTCGAACTGTGCTGCCATGACAGCGTAGACAAGGAACAGCGCGAGAATGATGATCATGATCATTGTCGGCAGGTATTCAGCGAAGGTGTACATTTCGCCATGCTGTTCGATGCGTACGCCTTCAGGGAGTACCAGATGGGCTTCAAGCGCTCTGTCGACTATGGCCTGTACTTCATTTGCCGCCCAGCCTTCCATAACGTCGCCATTGATGCGGTTGACTCTTTCCCTGTTCTCCCTTCTTATCGACATAGGAGCAGTGGATTCAATGAAATCCGCAACTGCGTCCAGTCTGACTCTGCCACCGCTGGCAGTCGGGATCATGAGGGAGGCAAGATCATCGACGCTCTGTATCTCATTCTCATCGATGCGGACAATCAGATCATAGGTCTCATCAGCAGAGAATGTGGAGATTTCCGTGGCAGTCAATCCCGTAAGAGCCGCATTTACAGTCGTGGTGAGATCGCTTACTGAGATCCCGAAGTCCCTGAGCTTCATCTGATCTATGGCGATATCATACTTCGGTGCACCATTCTCAAGATCTGATGAGAGATTCTCAACCTGCGGTACATAGTAGTCAAGGATTCCCATGATCTCATCGGAAGCTTCTGCCGCAAGCTCCGGTGTGTCGGAATAGATGACAACCTCGATGCCCTGTCCTCTCATCGAACGACCGGATGAGAATATCCAGTCTGCGCTTGGATCATCATCCAGGAAAGGTCTGAGCAGGTTCTGTATATCGGAGACCGTATATGTCTGCCGTGTGATCTCCGGAAGCTCTATCTCAATGTTTCCTGTGTTGCTGCTTCCGACCGTCGTCATTATGCTCTCATAGCTTCCCTCCGGAAGCGTATCGAGGACATTCTTCAGCATTGTGAAGACGTACTCCTTCGTCACGTCCTGAGTTGTTCCTTGCTCAAGCTCAAGCTCAAGGGTGACGCTGTCGTCCGTGGTTTGCTGCGGTACCAGCGATATTCCTATCTCCGAGAACTTCATTATCGATAGTATGAGGAGCAGGATAAGAAGGAATATCAGGAGGAATTTCCTGTCAAGGAAGTAGTTGAGGACATGCACATAGGCATTTCTCATCCGCATCTCCCCCCGTTCCATAGCTTCATCTATTCCCCTCAGCACTCTGTTCTTCAGCGGCTTCTGCGTTCTCGTGTTGATCTTCAGGATAGATCCGCAGAGAGCTGGGACGAGTGTGACCGCTACGAACAATGAACTGAAGAGGGATATGCATACGGTGATGACAAGGTCCTGGAACATGACACCGATCATTCCTATGTCATATTTGTAGATGATGATCGGGACGAATACGCAGATTGTCGTCAGCGTTGATGCGACGATGGCTGTGAACATATTCTTGCTTCCGAGTATTGCTGCGACGGCCGATCGCTCTCCGTTCTGCCTGAATGTATATGTGTTCTCCAGGATGATTATCGATGCATCAACGGTCATTCCAATACCGAGTATGAGACCGGACATCGTCATCGCATTCACGGACATGCCAGAGATTGACATTATCATGAGCGTGATGAGTATGCAGATCGGCATCGAGAGCGAGATGATGATTGTGCTCTTTATTCCTCTGAGGAACACGAAGATTATGAGAGCTGCAAGCAGTACACCCTGCACTGCGGAGTTGTAGACCTCATTCATCGTGTCTGTGATCATCTCTGTGTTGTCACGCTGGATAGTCAGGCTGAGGCCGGCAGGAAGCGCTGCGATTATATCCGGAAGAGCTTCCCGTATATTCTTTGCGACTGTCGTCTCATTGGCATCGGATTCATTGGCAACACTTATTGTCACGATCTCCTCGCCATCGAGATACTGCAGCCGTCCTCCACGCTGGTTGTCCCGTAGTACTTCAGCTATATCCTGCAGATAGATAGCTTTTCCGTTTGAGGCATATCCGACTATTGTCTCGTTGATATCCTCTATTGTCATATAGCGGGCATCTGTAGTGATCTGGTAATCCAGTCCATTCTGGGTGATCTCTCCGCCGGTGCTCTGTATGTTCCTTGCCGCTATCCTTGAGGAGATCTGCGACAGAGTCAGCCCATATGCTTCAAGCCTGTTGGGATCGACTTCGACATTGTATTCGATCTGCGAACCGCCATAGACATTTACCTGGGATACCCCGTCGATTCTCTCAAGAAGCGGCTGAACGGTATTCTCCGCAATATACTGGAGGTCATCTTTTGATCTGTTGCCTGTAAGAACAAGTCTCATCACTGTGGTCGATCCAGTTGAGTCATAGCGGATGATACGCGGGGTCTCTGCCCAGTCCGGAAGGAATCTTGAGCGCATGGAGACGATGGTATTCACATCCTCAGATGCATCATCGAGGTCGGTTCCGTAATCAAATTCAAGCCTGATCGTACAGCGTCCTTCCCTTGATATCGATGTCATAGTATCAAGATTCTGCAGAGAGTTCAGGGCTTCCTCCATTGTATCGGTCACCTGCAGGTCAACCTCTTCCGGACCGGCGTCATTGCAGTCAATGACAACGGACATGACAGGAAGCTCCACATCGGGGTAGAGCGACATGTCAAGACGCGGAAGGAAGACCAGGCATATGACACAGATAAGCACATAGGCCATGGTCATCAGTACAGGACGCCTTACGGATAGTTCGGATATTGTCATAAGAGCTCCTTATACGACGCTTATAGCAGTTCCATCTGTGACATTGCCTGCTGTGATGACAAGATCCCCTTCAGAAAGACCGGAGAGTATGACTGTATCGGTTCCATTTGAGCTTCCTATCGTGACGATCTGCCTTCTGGCAGTACCGTTATCAGCAAGGAAGACGACATCGTCTCCGAGATATCCATCAATCGCGGATGCAGGAACCATGAGCACATCGCTCTGATGCTCCGTTTCTAGATTGAGCTTGATATACATGCCTGACATCAGCCCCGATACGTCTCCGGAGATCGCCAGTTCGATATCCGTTGTCCTTGATGCAGGATCGACAGATGGCGCTATATATGTCAGTACGGCTTTATATATTCTTCCCGGATAGGCGACAGTCTCGAACTCCGCAGTCATTCCGCGGCGCAGAGTCCCTATGAACTTCTCAGGGATCGAGGCCTTTATCACAAGATCATCATTGCTTGTGATTGTGGCAATGGCTGTAGAGGAGCTTATCCTTTCCCCTGCTGAGACATTCACATCGGTTACAATACCACCAGCCTTCGCGATCACAGGGCTTGTCTTATAGCTCGATCCAGGACGTGATGAGTCTATATATGCGACTGTATCACCTGTGCTTATCGTATCTCCCTCATCGATGAGAACCTCCGTCACAGTGCCTGTGGATGAGATATCCGGATAGATCATGATGTCATTTCCCGCTCTTCTGATCTCTCCGTTCATCCTGGATATCCTGATGAAATCCCCGATGCGTGCAGGGGAGGCCGATACATTCACTGCCGCAAGCCCTGTATTGCTGGCTGCTAGTTCCTTTTCCGCAGGAGGGGCACTGAACATCTTATACAGGACTGCTCCTGTGAGAATGATACAGAGCAGAAGCAATACCACCGTTGTCAGTCTGCTTGCCCTGGAAGGGCTTTTCTTCATTGCGGCAAGTTCCGCGAAATCAGGTTCCTTTATTTTATTACCGCTGTCATTTCCGCTCATGGATCATTCTCTCCTTATTCCGTATTCCGTCTGCAGCTCATCGATGCCTATGTTCAGCATGTAAGCAAGGCTATAGCTTTCAAGAAGCTGGTTTATATCGTATGAAATCGCTTCAAACTGCGTTGACAGCACATCCGTTCTCGTATCTGCCAGCTCTGATGCTGTGACAAGTCCCGCTTCATAGGCCTCGTTCATCAGCTCATATGTCCTTTCTGCTGATTCCAGGGATTTTCTGGCCATATCCATGCTGCCCTGATACTGGACGATCCTGGATATGCTGTCCCTTATCCCGGATAGAAGATCTTCCTGGGATTGCTGCAATGCCAATGAACGGATAGATACAAGGTCTTTTGCATCCTTTATTGCTGAATCAGCACTTCCTCCCGGAAGCATCGCTCCAATCGGAAGCGAAACCGAGACTCCGCCAGTAAGGCCGTGTGAGGTCGATCCGTATTCCCATCCTTCATTCCACCCTCCGCGGTAACTATAGCTGAGATCTGCTGTCAGAGATGGGACATAGGCGTCAAGCTTCGATGATTCCAGATCCAGTCTTGCGGATTCAAGGCTGTTCCGGCTCTGTTTTATTCCGATATTCCCTTCACCGTATATTGAAAACAGTTCATCTGGTGAAGGGAAGGAAAGATAGACAGTCCCGGGAAGGGAGGATATCAGGAAATCGCCGTCTATGCCTGTAAGAGTTCTGAGCACATCCTTGGAGTTCTCCAGAGTGTCTTCTGCTGTCTTCTGGGTCAGCACTGCCTGGTTATAGGCAAGCTCGGACTGGTTGAGAGCAAGCTCATCGGCAATTCCGCTTTCATACATCTCCAGCGATGACTGATACTGCCTTTCCGCATCCTCGGCGAAGGTCCTGGCGCTGTCTGCCTGTACTTTGTTTGCTGCAATTGTCCAATATGCTTTGATTATCGACTGTTCTATCCCGGAGTAGTCATTCTGGAATGTGAGCGCAGCCGCTTCCCTCTGAATGGCCCTCGTCTCCCCGTCTTTCACCATGGTCCCCCGGAAAGAGAAGGATGCCGAGGCCCCTGCGTTCAGCGAAAGGCCTGTATATTCAGGACTCTGTGTTGCTGGAGGAAATTCTCCGCCAGCCTGCAGACCGGCATTGAGTCTTATTTCCGGCATGAAGGTTCCTGCTGCATTATCTGCATTCCTTATTGCCTGATTCAGTGTCACTCTGGCTGATTTCAGTGAGATGTTATTATCTTTTGCCGATTCCAGCGCTTTTTCCAGCGTTATGACCGGGACATCGGCAGCTGACAGCGGAATAGCCGCTGCTATCGCAAGCATCATTATTTTATGCAGTATTTTCAAAAGCAACCTCCTTGAGAGTTTCTTTGATGAACGCTGCAAGTCCATATAAATATATATGTTCTCTATAACTATATAGGTTACATATCGGTTCACGTAATGTTCACTTTATGTGGGTTTGAGAAAAATACATGAAATTTCTATATTTCCATCCTGGATCATCTGCATCAGGGGCAGAGAAGGATTCTGTTATGATGGTGAAGGAAGAATGGCAGATGTGGAGCGAAAAGAAGATCCCGGGAGATCCGGGATCCAGAAGCATGCTTATTTCTGACGTCCATCGCTCAGTATGAGACGGCTTGACTGCCTATCAAGGAAGAGCGAGCATTCCGTTCTTCTCAGCGTCGCGCAGGGAGCTGCAGGAGCTATATCGTCAAAGACGCACATGGCTACGGCTTTTGCCTTGCGCTGGTCAGGACATGAGCAGATTATATTCTTTGATGATATGATCTCATGGACCGACATCGTTATGGCTCTTGATGGAACTTCATCGATATTCTGGAACCAGCCTTCTCCGACCTGCTGCCTCCTGGAGCGCCTTTCCAGGTCCACGATTATGTATGGATCGGTAGCATCGAGATCTGCCGGAGGATCATTGAATGCAAGGTGCCCATTCTCGCCAATGCATATGAATGACACATCAAGGGGGTAGTCGGCCATAAGCTTGTTCATCTCTTCGATTGTCTGCTCTGCATTCTCTCTTCTTGAGATGGGGTGGAAGCTTCCGACTTCAGGAAGAAAGCTTATGAAGTTCTCCTTGAGGAATGTTTCCGAAGATGCCTTGTGACCGTCTGGAAGACCTATGAACTCATCAAGAAGGAATATATTGACCTTGCTCCAGTCTATCTCCATTGCTCTCAGAGCCTTCAGCATCTCAAGCTGGCTTGTACCCGTCACGAAAGCAACATTAGCTCTGCCTTGTCTCTGAATAGCCGACTTTATATGATGCCGGCCCATTGCAGCCGCTTCTCTGCCGAGTTCAATCTTGTTTTCGCATATGGTGATCCTCATCGGAACCTCCTTTGCATTGGCGCATACAGAGAAATATAGCAGAGAAGGGCGCTTTGTGGCTATGGTGCTATCAGACTCCCCGCATATAGGCAAGTGCCGGAATCACGATGAACATTGCGATAGTGCAGATCGTAAGCGTTATGAACAGCACCCTGAGCTTTATACCGTTGTAGGCGATCAGAACCTTGTCCTTTCTTACCTGAGCACGCTTTGCTGCAATTGCCTGATACGTCATTATCATTATGACGGCCAGCGTGAATATGTTTATCATCGTTATCAGGGAGAAAATGCCCGCATCCGATACCATCGACAGTCCGACGAGCATGGAGGATATGACACCGAACAGTCCTGTGCCAAGCATGCCTACGCTGTCTTCTCCTGTATAGCTCTGGCTGTAGAAAGCGATGATGATCCATATGACAACGCTGAAGAGATTGATGAAAGCCTGCAGGAAGAGAGAGATACCTGCTCTGTTCGCCCTGACTATGATCTCAAGCTGTGTTCTTACGGATTCATCGAAGTGGACGGCAGGATCATTGTTCGTATCGTAGAAGTAATTCAGACGCAGCGTGAAGTTATCCATGGATTCCGTATCATGGATGAGCCTGTATCCGGATGTTATACCGAAATATGGAGTGAATCCGCTTACGCGCACGCCGTCAGAATCGGTTGATGTATCTGGTACATACCTGATGTAGTCGGCATCCATGGTCGGAAGGATGTACATCTTGAACTGGACGGAATCAAGCGGATACCTGACGCTGTCAAAGGCTTTCTCGAAGGCTCCATTGAATCTTACCTTCTGGTAGCACATTGTGCGGAGGTTGCCTTCCTCATCATAGTACTGCACCTCTTCCAGCTCCTTAAGCACACCCATTGAGTCAGGAACGAACTCTCCGTTTCCAAGAGTGAACATCGTCTCCTTATCAGTGAATACATTGGAGGGGGTTTCTCCCGGGTAGTACTCATGGTCATGGGAGTCTATCCATTCCTCGAAGAACTCAGAGTGGCTGTCGAGCCATTCATCATGGGAGAATGTACCGGAAGGTCTTCTCTCATCGCTCTCCGCATAGTATGCATCGATTATCTGATCAGCAAGCACGTTTCTTGCATAGTGGCGGAACATGTTGCGGAATTCGTCCTTATCGAACTTGAAAAAGAGCTGCATCCTTGTCTCATAGGATGATGTCTCTGAATGGATGTTCTTGATCTTCTCAAGCACAGTACCAACTGTGACTTCTACATAGTATGCATCCGGATTGTTTGCCTTTGATGTTCCTTCAAGATCATCATGATACTTCTTCTGTATCGGATCATGGATGTCATATTCCAGGCCGTCACTGCCTATTCTGTATTTGCGGATATCATCAAAGCGCTCATAAGCCACCTCTGATGCACAGAAAAGAATGAATGCGATGAGAGGAACCATGATGACAAGGATTGAGAGAACAAGGCTGACGCGCTTTCTGTAGCCGATCATCCTCCAGTTTCTGGAGAAGAAGTGCTTCTGCTTCTCTCTTTCGATATCATTCTCAAGATCATTGCGCTGTATTGACAGAAGATCCCCTCATCGACCTTGAGCTGATCAAGGTCCGGAAGGTCCTTGGCATCATCTGTGATGATGTCCACAGGTATGAAGAAATATGCGGCGACCTTCATTCAGATCTTCCTGGTCGGGTTTTCCTTCCCTGAAAGTATATCAGCAATCTTCGCAGGATTCTCTGAGATGGCACGGGCAAGTGTCATGCCATGCTTCTCCTCAATGAATTTGGAGAGCTTCCTGAGCTTCTACGTTGTTCTGTGTCCAATATTCTGCATAACGCACCAAGCATAATGATATATGGAGATTGTATGAAGATGCATTTTGCCGTAGTACTTCCCAAAGTCCCTTATAATCAATATACTCACCAAGGAATTCTTGAATTAATAAGGAAATATAAACATGAAAGACACAGGATTCTTTGCTGAGTTCAGAAAGTTCATCGCACGTGGAAATGTGCTCGATATGGCAGTAGGTATGGTTGTCGGTGCTGCATTCACCGCAATCGTGACTTCCGCTGTCAATGATATCATCATGCCTGTCATCGGACTTGCAATCGGAGGAATCGATTTCTCTGATCTCAAGATCGTTCTCAAGGCAGCTACCGAGGCTGATCCGGAAGTCGCTATCAGATATGGTATCTTCATCAATGCTATCATCAGTTTCATCGTCATTGCCTTCTGCGTATTCTGCGTAGTGAAGGGCTTCAATAAGCTTCAGGATATGAAGAAGCACGAGGAGGAGGCAAAGCCAGCAGCTCCAGCAGCTCCTCCTGCAGATATCCAGCTTCTTACTGAGATCAGGGATCTTCTCAAGAAGAGCAATTAAGGGTATATCCTGCCTTTATCCAATCCGGCCAAGTGAGGGTTCACCTCAAAAGCGCCGGATTTTTATTTGCCTCAATCTTTGGAAGATTTTCCTTTACAGTTAATGGATACTAGACTAATATACTAATATATTAGATGCAGAAGGAGAGATTGCCATGCAGATGACAATGAGGTGGTTTGGCGATAAGTTCGATTCAGTCAAACTATGGCAGATAAGGCAGGTCCCGGGTGTTACCGGAGTCATCACTACACTTTATGATATCCCGGCAGGGGAGCTCTGGCCTCTGGAGAGGATCCAGGCGCTGAAGAAGGAAGTCGAGGATGCAGGTCTTACTATCGCAGGTATCGAAAGCGTCAATATCCATGATGATATAAAGATCGGGCGCCCCTCACGCGATAAGTACATCGATAACTACATCAAGACACTTGAGAATCTCGCAGCCTGCGATATCAAGCTCGTCTGCTACAACTTCATGCCAGTCTTCGACTGGACCAGGACGGATCTGGCAAAGGTCAGGCCCGATGGGGCAACGGTCCTCGCATATGATCAGAAGGTTGTGGATTCAATCGATCCTCAGACATTCTTCGATCAGACGAATGATAATTCAAATGGCTACGTGATGCCAGGATGGGAGCCTGAGAGGCTTGCTCATGTCAAAGAGCTTTTTGAGGCGTATAAAGATGTTGATGAGGAGACGCTTTTCAATAATCTTGTATATTTCCTCAAGGCTATCCAGCCTGTATGCGAGAAGCATGGCATAAAGATGGCTATCCATCCGGATGATCCTGCATGGCCTGTATTCGGACTGCCAAGGATCATCACATCCAAGGAAAAGATCCTCCGCGTCATGAAGGCTGTTGATTCTCCGTTCAATGGGCTTACATTCTGCGCTGGATCATTCGGCTCGAATCCGAAGAATGATCTTCCCGGAATAATCCGTGCTCTTCCTGGACGCATCCACTTTGCACATGTCAGGAATCTGCATCACTTCGAGCCAGGAGTATTCGAGGAGGCTGCTCACCTGTCGTCTGATGGTTCGTTCGATCTCTACGAGATGGTACGTGCTCTCTATGAGACAGGATTCGATGGTCCTATCAGACCAGATCATGGAAGGGCTATCTGGGGAGAGGTGTCGATGCCAGGCTATGGTCTTTATGACAGGGCTCTTGGCGCTGAGTACATCCTTGGTCTCTGGGAAGCTATCGATAAGAGCGAGAAGAGGCTTAAATAGCGATGAGGATAACATCGAGCGAAACGATCTATGATGTTCTGAAGAATGAGATAATCTTCCTCAGACGGAAGCCCGGGGATGAGATATCCCCGCAGGAGGTGTCCGAGAGGTTCGATGTCTCCCGTTCTCCAGTACGCGATGCCCTGATGCGGCTGAGATCGGATGCGCTTGTTGTGATGAGACCACAGCGTGGCTGCTGGGTATCCAGGATCGATCTTGGAAAGGTGGAGGATGAGCGTTTCTTCCGCCTTGCCCTTGAGCGCAGTGCCATGGAACGCTTCAAGGAGTACATGAAGAGCTCTGATATAACACGTATCGAGTACTTCATCGAGCTCCAGAAGGAAGCTCTTGAATCGGGGAATATCGTAGGTTTCTACAATGCCGATGATGATATGCATGCCATATTCTTCGAAGCCACAGGGCTTTCCAGGATCTGGCAGCTTATACTGCGTGAGACTTCGAATCACAGAAGAATGCGCATCCTGTCTATGGGATCGGATGAGATCCTGAAGACGAATCTTGAACAGCATCAGGCAATTGCGAAGGCGCTTGCCTCCCATGATTTCGATAGTGCTCTGGCAATAGAGGCAGAGCATCTTTCAAAGCTCAGGTATGAGTCAAAGGCTATAATCGAGGCCCATCCCGAGTATTTCATCTATAAAGAAGGGTAAATTATGAAACTCAGCAATGAAGGGCTCAGGAGCCCTGAATGGAACGAGAAGGGCTATAAGCTCTTTGACTATGACAGGAACAGGGTTGTGGAAGCTACGCATAAGGAACCTGTATGGGTCCATTTCGGCGCAGGCAATATATTCCGCGGTTTTCCTGCAAGGCTTGATCAGATTCTCATTGAGAAAGGCCTGACGGATAAGGGCATCATCGTTGGAGAGGGCTTCGATTACGACATCATAAAGGATATCTATGACAAGTATGACAGGCTTACGCTTCTTGTGACCCTCAAGGCAAATGGTTCCATAGATAAGGAAGTCGTAGGATCCGTGACGGAGGCCTATCCATGCGATTACCAGTTCGCCGATGCATGGAAGAGATTCGGAGAGGTCTTCACATCCCCATCTCTGCAGATGGTGTCTTTCACAATCACAGAGAAGGGCTATGCGCTCAAGGATCCATCAGGCGCATTCCTCAAAGGCTATGTCCATGACTTCGCTGAAGGTCCTGGGAAGTGCACAATGTTCCTTTCCCGCCTTGCAGAGCTTCTTCTTATGCGCTATAGGGCCGGGGCATATCCTATTGCTCTCGTCTCAATGGATAACTGCTCACATAACGGAGAGAAGGTACAGGCGGCTATAACCACGATCGCTGGCGAATGGTGCAAGGCAGGTCTTGTGGAGAAGGGCTTTGAGGAGTATGTGAACTCTTCAAGTGTTTCCTATCCATGGTCAATGATCGATAAGATCACCCCGCGTCCTGACAAGAGCGTTGCATCGATGCTTGCGGAAGATGGCTATGAGGATACGGATACCGTTGTCACGGACAAGCATACATACATCGCATCGTTCGTGAATGCAGAGGAGTGCGAATATCTTGTCATCGAGGATCGCTTCCCTAACGGCAGGCCTGCTCTTGAGAATGCCGGTGTTTATTTCACCGACAGGGAGACTGTGAACAAGGTTGAGAAGATGAAGGTCTGCACCTGCCTGAATCCGCTCCATACAGCGCTTGCTGTCTTCGGATGTCTCCTTGGCTATACATTGATAGCGGACGAGATGAAGGATGAGGACCTTGTGAAGCTGGTGAAGACAATCGGTTATAAGGAAGGTCTTCCTGTTGTTGTCAATCCTGGCATCATCGATCCGGAGAAGTTCATCGATGAGGTAGTCAATATAAGGGTCCCGAATCCATTCATGCCCGATACTCCACAGCGCATCGCTACGGATACATCGCAGAAGCTTCCTATCCGCTTCGGAGAGACGATCAAGGCCTACCTTGCTTCTGACAAGCTCTCGATAAAGGATCTGAAATGCATTCCTCTCGTCTATGCCGCATGGCTTAGGTATGTGATGGGAATAGATGACAATGGCGCTGCTTTCGAGCCGTCATCCGATCCTCTCCTTCCGTATGCCAGGGAGGCTCTGGAGGGAATAGGGCTTGGGTATGACGGAAGCCTTGATCAGCTGAATGGGATTCTTTCCAATCAGAAGATCTTCGGAGTCGATCTCTTTGAGGCAGGTCTGGCGGACATGGTCCTTGGCTACTTCAGGTCAATGATCAAAGGTCTTGGTGCTGTACGCGCAACACTTCACAGCGTAGTCGGCTGATATTGATATTGAGGCATCCTCCGGGATGCCTTATCATTTTCCTATGGCTGTACACGGATTCCGGATATTCTCAGGCGTCAGGGACTACATCTTCCTTATCATCGGCACTGCTATCGCCGCAACTGCGGCAACTGTCTTCTATACACCAGCACATATCACAGGCGGTGGCGCAACTGGTATCGGCACGATATTCTACTACGTCTTCGGCCTTGATCAGGGTATGGTGATGATGTGCATAAACATACCGATCGTCCTTTTCGGGATGAAGGTATTCGGATGGCGCTACGGCATAAGGACGCTTATCGGATCGATATTGCTTTCCATTTGGACCTCGCTTATAGGGAATATCACAGAATATAAGGGATTCCTCGATTACTCTGAGCCGATAAACATCCTCCTCTCAGCCATCTTTGGCGGATGTCTTATGGGAATCGGTGTCGGACTGACGATGAAGAGCGGAAGCAATACAGGAGGAACGGACATCGTCTCGCAGATCGTCACGCATTTCTTCCCTGTATCCATAGGCACTGTCTCATTCTCGATAAATGCTGTTGTCGTCACATGCGGCGGATTATTCTTTGGATTCCAGGCAATCCTTTTCGCCATAATCGCGATGTATATATCCGCGCAGATGACAAACTATGTGATGATGGGAGTAGGGACGAATCTGGCGAAGGCTGTATATATACTTTCCGATGACCGTATCACCGCGATATCCCAAGGCGTCATATCAGAGCTGAAAAGAGGTGGAACGCTCTTCCGCGGCAGTGGTATCTATACTGCGAAAGAGCATCAGATGCTTCTGGTCATCGTGCCGAACAATCAGCTCAACAGGCTTCTGAAGATAATAAAGGAATCAGATGCCTCGGCTTTCGTGTTCATCACCGAGGCATATGAGGTAATAGGAAAGGGCTTCATTCCTATCAACAGGATTGCCCGTGGCGGGGATTGATCAGCTCCTCTCTCCCCCGATATGGCGCAGGAACTCTTCGTACCCGCCGTCTTTCTCCTTTTCCCCGGGTTCATACTCTGTGAGAGGATAGTGCTCCATCACGAAATCTATGTCCTTATCCCCTCGTCCAGAGAGATTCACCAGTATCTTCTTTCCCTTCCCGATTTCCCTCGCAAGTTTTACTGCATATGCCACAGCGTGGGACGATTCAAGCGCAGGGATTATTCCTTCCATCCTTGAAAGGGCATAGAAAGCCTCTACAGCCTCCCTGTCCGTTGCCGTTCTGTAGTTCACCCTGCCGATTGAGTGCAGATAGCTGTGCTGGGGTCCTACTCCGGGATAATCCAGACCTGAAGCGATGGAGTATACAGGAAGAGGTTCCCCATCCTTGTCCTGAAGCACGAGTGATCTGAAGCCATGGAGGATGCCGACCGTTCCCTTCGATATGGTTGCGGCATGCATGCCTGTATCAAGGCCCTTTCCTGCGGGTTCGACTCCATATAGCGCAGTATCTTTGTCATCAAGGAATGCGGAGAATATTCCCATTGCATTCGATCCGCCTCCGACACATGCTACAACGGCATCGGGGAGGGAGCCTGCATAGGAGAGCATCTGCTCTCTTGCCTCTATTCCGATGATTGACTGGAAGTCACGGACCATTGCCGGGAATGGATGCGGGCCTACGACCGATCCGATGCAGTAGATCTGTGTCTCGGGATCCGCAAGGTATGCAGCAAATGCCGCATCGACAGCATCTTTAAGTGTCTTTGTGCCGCTTTCAACTGAAACTACGTGTGCTCCAAGCACCTTCATCCTTGATACGTTGGGAGCTTCCTTCTTCACATCGATGGCCCCCATGTAGATATCGCAATCAAGACCAAGGAGCGCAGCTGCTGTTGCAAGAGCGACTCCATGCTGCCCGGCTCCTGTCTCTGCTATGATCTTCTTCTTTCCCATGCGTTTTGCCAGGAGGGCCTCTCCGAGACAGTGGTTGATCTTATGCGCCCCTGTATGGTTGAGATCCTCCCTCTTGAGATAGATCTCAGCGCCTCCTGCGGCTTTGGACAGCCTTTTTGCATGATATACAGGGCTTGGCCGTCCTGTATAATGCTCATTGAGTTCCTTGAGCTCACTGATGAACGAAGGATACGAGGAGATTTCCTCGTAGGCTTTCTCTACATCCTTCATTACTTTCTCGAGTGCTGGGGGGAGATACGCTCCGCCATACTCTCCAAAGTATCCGTTCTTATCAGGCAGATTCTCCGTATTGATTGCTTTATTGACAAGATTCATATGTTTCCTCCATTGTTACGTTGTATAGTAACGCTACTACAAAAAGAAACATATGTCAACACCTTCTGGAATCTTTTATCTTCTGCAGAGTTCTTTTCCTTGTAGCTTCTGATACTTTCCCGAAGTACTCTTCTGTGCTTTCATCATCGATATAGAAGAAGGAGAGTGCCCAGGCTACTGCCATTGATATGTAGTAGTCATCGCTATCGGAAGCAGTGATCGCATCCAGAAGCATCTTCCTGTCATAGAGCTTCCTGTGCGACATCAGAAAGACGATTGCTGTACGCCGGACGAATACCCGGTTATCCTCAAGAAGTGGAAGGAAGTATCCCAGTGCTTCATTCTCTTCACCCTTACGTATATTGAGGGAGGAAGCTGCTGCATCTGAATGATCCCACGCGGTCATATACGGAAAGAGATCTTCGAGCGCGGCTGCTTTTTCCTGGAAAGGCTTTTTCCACCCTCCTATCTGAAGGCCTCTCAGTATTGCATCCTCATGGTATTTGATCGGAAATGATGCATCACCAATGGTTTTTGCAAGCTTCCTGAGATCTGGGATCCTTACGCCTTTTACCGGATAGCTTGTATCTTTGGAAATCCTTTCGCTGAATGCCCTGTAGCTTTCGCTTGCAAAGCCTTCATAGAGAGCATCAGTATCCAAGTTCCTCACCTACGATGATGACTGTTATCCTGCCTTTCTGCTTCTGCTTTGCGAATACTACATATCCGCAGCAGATCCTGCCGTCAGTCTGGCAGCCGACAGCACCGAGATGATTCTCATCAAAGCAGGGTGAAGCGCATTCGCCGGTCTTGGCACATGGTGTATCGTATGAAAGCCTGACGCAGTTCGCAGGGGCAGCTTCTGTCTTTACGCGTACAACCGCACTGCGGAGATCAGGTACCAGTTTGTTGATTCCTGCAACGACAATGACTTTTTCAGGTCCGTAAAGCATCGCAGACACCCTGTTTGATGTGCCATCGACCTCATACAGCTCTCCATGCTCCGTCACAGCATTGGCTGATACGAGATAGAATGATGCGTTATACGCATCCCTGTATTCCTTATGCCAGCCAGTTTCTGATCTGAGATAATCCATTATTCCCAGTTCGTTGAGCGTTACAGAACCCCCTGTCGCCGTATATGCTCCTTCCGGAACAAGGCTTTTCACAAGAGTCAGCGCTTCTTCTTTATCATTGACATAGACAGCATTCATGCCATTGCGCTCAAGAGCATCCAGAGTCTTCTTGACTCTGCCCTGCATAGCTTTTTTCTTATTTGCATCCATAGCGGGCACCTCCAATGAAAGATTATCACAAAGAGGCGCACTTATGATAATCTCATCACATGAAAGTCATTCATAATCGATGCGCTTATCTGAATCTGAAGAATCCTGCATATGTTGCGTATCATGATGAGGAATGGGGTGTTCCTGTGCATTCAGACAGGAAGCTGTTTGAATATCTGTTCCTTGAATGCTTCCAGGCTGGTCTCTCTTGGGAGTGTATCCTGAACAAGCGGGAGGCTTTCCGTGCTGCTTTTGATGGGTTTGATGCAGGAAGAATCTCAATGTATGGGGAGGGGAAGATCCAGGAGCTTCTGTCCAATCCTGGGATAATAAGGAATAAGCAGAAGATAAAAGCTGCAATTGAGAATGCCAGAATCTTCCTGGAGATCCAGAAGGAGTATGGATCATTTGATGCATATATCTGGCATTTCACTGATTGGAAGGTGGTTATCGAAGATTATACGGTAAGAACGGTATCTCCGCTTTCTGATATGGTTTCCGACGATCTCAAAAAGCGTGGAATGAAGTTCATGGGGTCTACCACTGTATATGCTTATCTGCAGGCCATAGGGGTTATCAATGCGCATGGCAAAGAGTGCGATCTGCACGTCTGATCGGGAATTCTTCAGGGTAATAGGTGTCAATCCAATTGACATGATCTTATAAAACCTTTATATTCTTAGAGAAATCGACGTAGGGTAGAGCAGTTGGCAGCTCGTCGGGCTCATAACCCGGAGGTCGCAGGTTCGAGTCCTGCCCCTGCTAAATTAGGTGTAATCTGGACCATTGAGCGGCAAAAGCCGACAGTGGAGTGGGTCTCCAGACCATCAATGAAAAGCGGCAATCAGCTGGTTGAGCAATGGCTCGGGAGTTGGTTGCCTTTCCTTTTGCCATTTTAGTCCCTGTTTTATGGGGTATCAGCATCTATGCGTGTCATTATGACACGAATCGGCGGGATATATTCCATAGCATAGTCAATTCGGAACATCATGGACTTGCCTATATTGATATTCCTCAAAATAATTTTTTGTATTACAAGTACTTATTATTATTGGCATGCTTTATGCTATTTGTTTATGTCCGATAAGGACAGACATAAATAGTTAAAGATATAGGAGGCACAATATGGCTAACGAAATTACAGGATATAACAGAGGCGGAAGAAATCTTTCGGTATTCGATGACTTCTTTGATTCAATGCTCAATGCATGGGGGTCGTATTCCTCCAAGGTCCCTGCTGTTGATATCGAGGAGACAGCTGATGACTTTGTCATAAAGGCGGAGCTTCCAGGCTATAGCGAGAACGATGTGAAGATCTATGTCGAGAAGCATGTTCTTCATATCTCAGGCGAAGAGAATTCCAAGGATGAGGAGAAGGAAGGACGCAAGTATCTCATAAAGGAGAGAAGGCATACGGCATTCGAGAGATCGTTCAGCCTGCCTGATGGACTTGACGAGAGCGCAATAAATGCATCGTTTGAGAATGGAATACTTACAGTCACTCTTCCAAAGCTTCCAGAGGAAAAGCCAAGGCATATCGAAGTGAAGATCGGTTCAAAGAACTGATATCAAACTTCAAAGCAGAGCCTGCCGTTTTTTGCGGCAGGCTTTGTTATTCCGGGACTCTGGCTACATCTATCCAGTCTTCTGGCTGGGCGATTCTTTCCAGATCTTCCGCTGTCATCTTTATAGCGCTGTTTGTAGAGCCTGCAGCAGGATAGAATGCGTCGAAGCGTCTGAGGGATATATCGAGATAGAGCTTCACATCATCAGGAAGAGCAAAAGGACATACGCCTCCGACAGGATGGCCTGTAAGCCTTTCAACATCCTCTGCTCCGATCATCCTTGCTTTCTCATGGAAGAGATCCTTGAACTTCCTGTTGTCTATCCTCGCATCCCCTGCCAGGACAATCACAATCGGTCCTGATGCGGTCATGAATGACATGGACTTCGCGATTCTTCCTTCTTCCGTATTCAGATCGGCAGCCGCCTGGGCTACGGTAGCGCTGGAGGAGGGGAATTCGATTATATCGTTATCACGGCCAAAAGGCCTAAGAAATTCTCTGACTTTCTCGACTGACATGCTATGAGTGTATCTTTTTTCCTCATTTTCATCCATATTGTCATGCTGAGTGTCATAATGACACAAAGCAGGAGCGTTCGCATTCCATTGGGTCAAATTGTCCTTTTTTATTGTTATGCAAAATTACACGATTTTAGATAATTACTTATAATATAACAAGTTATTAGATTTGGCACACATCCTGCAATTGATTTGTGCATACTTGATATGAAAACAGGAGATATAGAAATATGAGATACGTTATCAGCAGAACAACACCGGGATTCACAGGACTTGATTCCTTCTTTGATGATTTCTTTTCAGATGTATCCACCAGGAAGTATCCGCCTGTGGATATCTATGAGACAGAGGGTGCATACACCATTGAGCTTGAAGTTGCAGGATACGGCAATGATGATATAAAGATCACAGTGAAGGATGGCGTTGTCACAATTGCCTCCGCTCCGACATGGCGCGATAGGATCAGGAAGAGGATGGAGGAAAGAAAGCTCATCGCAGGAGAGATCAATCTTCCGGAGTTCAGCCGCTCATTCTCTCTTCCGAAGGATTCGAATGCTGAGGCGATAACAGCTGACAGCGCTAATGGAATACTGACAATCACAATCCCCAGAATCAGGAAGACCGAGCCTGGCAGGATTGAAGTCAAGATAGGCAGATAAGCAGAAAAGATCATTCTTTTCAGGGGTCACCATCCGCTCTGGATGGTGATTTTCCTTTCCATGCTGTATCATCAGATGCATGAACCTCTATATGGTAGCAACTCCGATAGGGAATCTTGAGGATATAACATACAGAGCTGTGAATGTGCTCTCATCTGTTGATGTCATTGCATGTGAGGATACCCGTCATACAATGCATCTGCTTTCTCATTATGGGATAAAAAAGCGTCTTATCGCCTGTCATTCCCATAACGAGGAGGAGAGCGCAAAGGGCATACTTGCCCTGCTTGATGGTGGCAGCAATGTCGCATATTGCTCTGATGCAGGTACTCCTGGAGTATCTGATCCAGGGGCCAGGCTTGTTGAATACATCCGCGCAGAGAGTTCCCATGATATCATTCCGATTCCCGGAGCTTCTGCTTTTGTATCGCTTGTCTCTGCTGCAGGGAATATCGGGAAGAGCTTTACTTTCGAGGGTTTTCTGTCTCCGAAGAAAGGCCGGCGGCAGAAGAGGCTTTCCGAGTTATTCAGCAGGGGAGAGGCTTTCATCGTCTATGAATCTCCTTTCAGGGTGCTGAAGACACTTGAGGATATAAGAGACGCAGGGAAGTGCCGCATAGTTGCAGGAAGGGAGCTTACGAAGGCTCATGAGGAGTTCATCACGGGCAGTGCTGATGATGTCATTGCATCGCTTACCGGCCGTGATGCTATCAAAGGGGAGTTCGCATTGATTATCATTCCGGAGGATGCCTGTGATAAGCGCGAAGAAGATCAGGACTCTTAAGCCAAGGGTGCAGCTGAGAAGAGCTGCTGATGTTTTCCATGAAGCTGCGGCTATGGATCTCGACAAGGAGTATCTTGATGAGGTTCTCTCGATTATTCTTTCGTCAGATCTGGTCTGCGATGAAGATGAGGACAGAATACGATGGTTCTATCAGAAAGGTGACAGCCTATCATTCGAGGATATCTACTATCAGGTCCTGACGATACTCGGAGATACTCCTTCGGACTGGGATGCGCGTGATGAATCCGGGCAGATAGACTGGTCGAAGAGAGAGGTCAGGGATCACTTCCTCTTTCTCGATCATCTGCGCTCTCCGTACAATGTCGGAGCTGTTTTCCGCAATGCGGAGGCCTTCGGCATCAAAGGCATATACATAGCACCGGGCACAGCATCCCCGGAGCATCCTCGGGCACAGCGCACATCCCGCTTCGCAGTCGACGGGATTCCATGGGATGAGCGTGAGGTTGCAGCACTGCCAGAGCTTCCTGTATTCGCACTCGAGGTCGGCGGCATGGATATCAATGAATTCGAGTTCCCCAGACATGGGATATGCATAATAGGATCGGAAGAGGACGGAATATCGAAGGATGCGAGGAAAAAGGCAGAGGATTCCCTTGGCATCGTCTCCATAAAGCAGTATGGGGCAAAGGGCTCGATCAATGTAGCCTCTGCTGCGGCAATAATGCTCTGCAAATGGATTGAGAGCGAGAGTAATCAGCCTTTATCCTGACTATAGCGCCATAGATCCCTTAGTCCATCTTCAACTTTCCTGCCGAAGGTTCCTGAAGGGAAGATTCCTTTCCTGTCACGTTCTCCGCTCTCAAGTCCTGTCAGGAGAGTCATTCCTTCGTCTATTGCGGAGATCGTCCAGATATGGAAGAGCCCGTCATTGATAGCCTTCTCTATCCTTCCTGAAAGAATCAGGGCCGATCTGTTGACTTCCGGTATTATCACTCCCTGGCTGCCTGTCAGACCTGCGGTCGAGCATGCATTGAAGAATCCTTCTATTTTCTCATTGATTCCACCGACAGGGAGGAGTGTACCTGTCTGGCTCATTGACCCTGTCACTGCGATATCCTGTCTGATCGGTATTCCTCCGATGGCAGATAAAAGGGCATAGAGCTCGGCTAGGGATGCGCTGTCCCCGTCGACTTCGGCATAGCTCTGCTCAAAGCAGATCCCGGCATAGAGCGATAGCGGGAATGTCCTTGCATATCGATTGCGGAGATAGCCTTCGAGGATCAGGAGGCCTTTGTCATGTATTCCTCCGGATAGCCCTGCTTCATGCTCTATATTCACGATTCCCTCGTTTCCGGGAGCCACTGCTACTGATATCACAGCAGGCGTTCCGAAGGAAGATGTGCCTCTGTCCATTACAGCAAGACCGTTTACGATACCGATCTTTCTTCCCGATAGGGATATGACCATCTCCCCGGATTTTATCTCTTCATTTATCCTGTCCTCAGCAAGGGAAGCATACCAGCTTCGCAGCTCGATTGCCCTCTGGACATCAGATGCGGATATGCTTTCATGTCCATTGATGGTAGTGATCCTGGAGGCTTCCTCCAGAAGATCTCCCAGAAGCGAGAGCTCCGTAGTGAGCTTGTGCCTGTCTTCTGCCAGCCAGGATGAATAGCGCAGTATTTCTGCATAGGCGCCATCATCTGCTTCTGGAAGATTATCGCCAGAGCTCTTCAGGTAGCTTATTGTTCCTTCTATATTCTTATCATCAGCCGCCATCGTGAAATCGAACTCCGGTGCTATACGGAAGTATCTGGTGAATTTCGGATCCTTTTCCATGAGATGATCGAACGTGCCTTCGTTACCTATGAGAATGACCTTCGTCAGCAATGGAATGGGAGAAGGCCTTACTCCGCTCATCATCTCTCCCATCACGGAATCGGAGGTAAGCGATCTTACGGTCATCTCAATATATCTCCGGAATGTCTTCCATAGCGTTTCATCGGAAGCTATCTCTTCCGCATTGAGAATCAGAAATCCTCCTGCAGCTCTCTGATAGGATCCGATCTTCACCGATAGATGTGGGATCCCTCCTTCTGCTACCATCCCGAAAAGGGATCTGTGCGATGGATGCATCTCGATTATCGTAGGGCGCTTCCTGTCAGCTGTCCTATCCAGCACGATTCCGAGCCTGTAAGCTTCTGGATAATCATCAGGCTCTGGCAGAGAACCAATGAAGTCTGTCAGCATCGGATCATTCCATTTGCTGATTATCTCTTCTTTTGCTGATATCCCATTCTTTATTTTATCAAGATCATTCTGGAAGGACTTCGCTTCTCCCTTCGGGAAGATAAGGACACGGGGCCTTTCCTGATCTATCGAATATGCATATGCCGCATCCTTCAGTCCTGATGTGCGGTTCTCGATCCTTCTGATTTCCTCAAGAACCGCATTGAGTCTGCCAGATCCGTCATCGCCGGAGAGGAAGATGTTGTATCCAGCCCTGTCGGTCTCAAGTCCAAGACGCAAGAGACCCATAGCCCTTTCCTGGCCTGTTATTGCCATTCCGGGCTTTATATTTCCGAATGAACGTCCTTCATATGAGAGGGATATATCCCCAGCTTCTAGTTCCCTGATCATCAAAGGGATTGTATGACAGTGGATATGAGCTGTCAAACCGGTTATAATCATCAGCATGACTGTCAATGAGTTCGGAGAGGTGCTTTGCACTAGACTTGCAATCGATGATTTTCCATTTGATATCTCCCTGAATGGCTTCCAGATACAGGGACCTGACAGGGAATTGAAGAAAGCAGCATTCGCTGTTGATGCATCATTTGCCACAATCGATGCCGCAGCAGAGGCATCTGCGGATATCCTTGTAGTGCATCATGGTCTCTTCTGGGGTTCTCCTATTGCTATAAAGGATGCCCATTTCAGAAGAGTGAAGAGGGCACTGGACAGTGGGCTGGCGCTGTTTGCCTGCCATCTTCCGCTCGATGCCCATCCATTGTATGGCAATAATGCGCAGATGGCTCTGACGCTTGGGATGACATCCTTTGATCCTTTCGGTGAATACAAAGGCAGGAAGATCGGGTTCAAAGGCAGGCTTCCTTTTCCTATGACTGTGCATGAGATTGCGCGCCTGCTTGGCTTTTCCGAAGAGGGGGGAATGCATATCATAAAGGCAGGAAAGGATATGATCGAGACTGTCGGCATAATCTCCGGAGGCGGAGCTGATGATGTCGATCAGGCTATTTCCGAGGGTCTTGATCTCTTCATTACAGGAACGTGTGAGCATGAGATATACCATACGGTACGTGAATATGGGATCGATTTCCTTTCAGGAGGCCATTATAGAAGCGAAGTCTTCGGTGTGAAGGCTCTTGAAAGAATGGCTTCAAAGGAGTTTGGCCTTGCTACCATCTTCATTGATTCGGAGACAGGGCTGTGAGGAGATACTTTCCGTTCCTGCTTTCGCTAGCAATCATAGCTGCCGATCAGATTTCAAAAGCTCTGGTTGTCCATTTCATCCCTGAAGGGACTGTGGCATTCTCATTCTTCAATGATTTCCTCTGGATCTGCCATGTCCGGAATGATGCTGTTGCCTTCTCCCTAGGAGCATCGCTTCCGGCGGCAGTGAAGTATGTTGTGTTCATATGTCTCCCATTGGTAATCATGGCAGGGGTTTCGGCTTCTATCCTCTCTGATAGGATACTGGGGCCTCTTACCGGTTTCCAGCGCTGGTGTCTTGCAGGAATCGCAGGAGGAGGAATCGGAAATCTCATCGATAGGATATTCCGCTCGCTCCGTGTCGTTGACTGGATATCAACAAACAACTACGGATGGTTCGGAATGGAGAGATTCCCGACATATAATCTAGCTGATGCCGCTATTGTCATCTCCGTTATTCTTCTTATCATAAGCATGTTGTCAGGAGGAAGGAAAAATGCCGTCAAAGAAAACTAATACAGTTCTTTTCATGCTTGCAGGAACTGTCGTCAATCTTGCCCTTCTGCTTTTTTTCATTATCTTCGGGTTTATCTTCATTTCAGTTCTTGCTTCAAAGGTTCCTGCTCTTGAGAATGCGGCTGGTATTCTGACAGTAGTAGTCTTCATTGCTGCTCTTGTTCTTTCATTCCTGATCTATTCAAAGCTGGTGAAGTGGGCAACAAGGAAATTCTCTCTGGAGGAGAATCTTTCTCCGCTGTTCTCCTCTAGGAAACCAAAGAGGAGAGAAGAGGATCAGGATTGATGAGATACAGGGGCAAGGCATCTTTTCTGGAGACCTACTGGTATTCATTCAATGATGAACCGGTTGCTACACGCGGCTCTCTCCTTATTCCGCGTCTTTCCGATCCATCATTCCTGCTCCCAGATGAATCTCCTGATGCGTTATGGCATCTCTTTGCACATACATGGCAGGGAGTAGAGCACTATGTATCTTCATCCGGACTTGAATGGAAGCGTGAGCATCTAGTGTTCTTCAGAGGACACTCTCCGTTCATATACAAGGAAGGGAATGTATATTACCTTCTTTATGAGATCCACGATACAGAAAGAAAACGCGGAAGGAAGGAAAAACTCACCGGGTCACGTATAATGATGTCAAGCTCATCGGACCTTTCCCTGTGGTCGGAGCCAAGGGTGATCCTTGACGCGCGCTCCGTTCTGCGTTCTGCATACAGGGGAGGCAAGCCCAGAGTCTCAAGGCCTCAGCTTGTCCGCTGGAATGACAGGTACCGTCTCTACTTCGGTGCAGGAGAGACAAGGATATATGATACGGGACAGAAAGCTTCCGCCTTCTTCATGATGGCTGAGTCCTCATCTCTTGACGGTCCATATACAATCTCAGAGAAGCCTTTGCTTATTCCTGACGGGGAGAGCCTTCATAGAAATCTTGCTGTCGGATCGGTGAGGATTATACCTCTTTCAGATGCATTGGCAGCTATTGAATGTGCATATTATTATGATCAGCCGCGCCGGAGATCCAGATCTGCGATGATCCTGATGACATCAGATGACGGTATTTCCTGGCAGGATGACAGCATCATACAGCTTTCCCCTGAAGAGGGATGGGCTTCCAGATGCATAACAAGCTGCGATGCCCGGTACAAGGAGAATGAAGAGACATGGTACTGCTATTATTCAGCTAACGCAGTGGACCGCAGTCTCAGAGTTCCATATGTGAAGGAATCGCTGGGACTTCTCCTTGGAAGATCAAAGTAAGCTGGAGAAACAGCAATATTAATGCTATACCTTTTAGTATGAAGCGTTTATCTCTCGTACTTATTTTCTTTGCAGTTACAGCAGCTGTATGCTCAGCTGTCGATTTCGACTTTGTTGTCGGACAGACCACATCGGCCAGCCTTGAATTCGAGAACAGCTCCAATGGCATGAAACCGAAGTTCCTTTTTGATGTCGATGCCGAGCTTGATATGGATTTCGGAAAAGGTCATGGAATGCTTATAGGAGTCAATCCATATTCAAAAGGAAGTTCTGTTGAATTCGCCTTGTGCACAGGATATGCATATCAGGATTCTCTTAGCAGCAATGTGGATATAATCGCGGGAGTCGGGCCCGAGTTCATATTCCGGTCCAGCGGGGTAGGCTTCGGAATCTTTGCCACTGTTGATTTCGATATCTATGTCACCCAGTCAATGTTTGTCAGAGTAGGAACCGGCATTGAGATCGGATTCGGCGACTTCGGAAGCCAGGAGTTCGGGAAGAGGGATCTTACAATCAAAATACCGCTTCCTGCAATCGGACTCGGCTGGAGCTTCTGATATCATAAGCCATTATCGAAGGAGAAGCCTGCCATCCAAGCGGGCTTCTGCTATCAGTTGCATTATTCCATTATTTCCCCATTTCTTTTAGAATGGCGGTATAAGGAGTCCTGCATGAGATTCAGATCCATCATTCTTCCATTTCTTTTTGCTTTTATGCTGATAGCAGCATCTTCATGCAATACACGCTGGGATACAACCTGGGCAATCAATTTCCCGGAGTCTTTCCAGGGGAACTGGGTTGCTGAAAATGGCTATGCAGTCCAGATAACGCATAATAGATTCACCATTTCGCATACAGGATCGCATGATACGATTTCAAATGAGAGTGAGTACAGGTACAAATTCGACTGGATTGAAGTGGAAGAGGCAACAGATACATTGGTGAGGATTGTTCCCAAGAATGCTAATGGTGATGTTGGCCGCAAGGATACATTTACCATAAACGAGGATGGAACGCTTTCCATCGAATTCGGCGGAACTGATCCGCGGCCATTCGGTCCATTCACGAAGCAGGCGCAGACTAACTGAGCAGGGCTTTTATGAAGGCAGACCCTCGCCATAAAGCGGGGGTTATTTCATAGGCAATTGCATTTCAGCTTATTTGCTGATATATTTTCTCATTGCTGGGGAAATAGCTCATCTGGTAGAGCGACAGGTTCGCAATCTGTAGGTGGCGGGTTCGAGTCCCGTTTTCTCCATTAAGTACATTTACGATCCTTGTGTCGATCGACAACTCTTCTCGTTACAATCGCGGGTTTTGAGGGCGGGAAGGGTTTATTTTTGACTCTGAAATCGACAACTCTCTCGTTATCCTTGCATTTGATATACAACTCTCTCGTTATCATTTCTCGATTTCCGTCTGTATATTTTAGATTGCATCAACAACTTTCTCATTATCATTTCGGATTCTGCATGAGAAGATGCTGATGATGGCCTCATTGCCTCTTGAATAAAAGGAGGCTGTCTCAAGAGCCTAGACTTTTGCAACTTTCGTCATATTGTCAAATATCTTCAAGTCTTTGTATGGCTTGTATTGTGTTTTGCTGAACTTTGCGTTGATGCCCGTACTTGTACAAGCTTATCGTTAAATCACATTTCAGCAAAACATTTCAGTTGAGCCCTGGAAATGAAACAACTCCCTGACTTAGAGGGAGCTGCTATTGTTGTGTTCCAACGCACTTGATGATACAATCGGGCGAAACTTTTATGGGGGTGGCTAAAATCGCTTGGTGTGGCTAAACGATTAATGACAAGAAAAGGCCGGTTCCCCGGCCTCCTGCTGTATTCCAAACTGTATCAGAATTTCGTGAAGTGTGTGCTGTAGCCCTTGTCCCATGTGCCTTCGGTGTAGTCCTTTTCGGCAATCCTGATTCTCACACCCTTGTCCCAGCCGATGCCCTTCTCTCTTGGCTTTATCATTTTCACAACGTAACTGTCTCTTGCAATGACCTTGTATCCTTTCTTCTCGAATTCCTTAATCTTCTGCTCAACCGTCATCTTTTTCTCCTTTGGAAGGCTTCTTGTTCCTTCCTCCTTACATGTGTATATATTGCTCTAATTCGAAATTGTATCAAGCATAAATACACATAATATAAAGAATTATACGGATTTGACGACGGCGGTCCCATTCCTGAATTCAACCCTTATCTCATCCTTCGAGACGACGGTCATTCTCTCCACAAGCCCAATGAAAAGCTCTGGAGAGAATAAATCAGTTATCGTATCCGATTTCCTCAGTATGGCGATGAACTCCTTAGCTCTTGTCTTCCTTGTCTCCTTATCGGTTATGACGGCCTCAACAGCATCGAGCTTCTCCTTCAGCTTATGGTATTCATCCGACAGCCTCGAGTACTCTTCCTGGTATTCATCCTGATTCTGGGCAATCCGCGAGTTCCTTCCGATAAGCTCCTTCGCCTTATCGGAAATCTCATTGATTCTGGCTTCGAGGCCGGTCTTCTTCTCATGGAGCGGTGAAGTATCAAAAATGTCTGCAAGAACACATTCCGTCTCATTGATGATAGCTTCCTTATCTTTCAGGATATCATTGATAGCTTTCATCGCCACCGTCTCAAGCTGCTTCTCGGTGAAATGAGGAGAATCGCAGACATGTCCTTTGCGCTCATATTTGCTGTCGCATCGCCATATCTCCTTGCGGTATCTGTCATTCGAATGCCAGACCTTGCGTCCATATACG
>CALXKS010000066.1 GCA_944389015.1 uncultured Spirochaetaceae bacterium | reverse complement strand
AGAGCAGGATTCTTTATCCCTGCTCTGTTAGCTACATGGTTCGCAATTACTATAATAATCTGAAAAGTTTGCCTTCAATCCTACTTCAAATTAATGGCTCTTCACTAATCAAAATTTTTGATAAGTGAAAAGATGTCAAGGAGACCATGCTCATACGCTATCTATAGTGTTACATGGTTTCATATGAACGCTATATCTCACTAATATCAGATATTTCAGAGATTTTTGAGGTCAATTCTGGATCAGTGCTTCTGTATTCTTTGTAATACGCGTAGGCACAATGGTATAACCTAATGCATTCAGTATTTTCCAGACTGTTGCAAAGGATGGGTTGCCATTCGGAGAAAGTGCCTTATAAAGCCCTTCTCGGGATATTCCTGCTTCTTTTGCCGTCTTGGTCATACCTTTTGCTCTTGCTACTGTATCTATCGCTTTGATAAGTGCAGCAGGATCATTTTCTTTTGCAGCTTCATCAAGATAAAGAATCTGAAGCTCATCAGTATCAAGATATTCAGCTACATCAAATTCAGTCAGTTTTTCCATCTTCATACTCCTTGGCAAGTCTCTTAACGGTCTTTATGTCATCACTCTGTGTATTCTTATCTCCGCCGATCAGAAGAATGATGATCTCTGAACTGCGGCCCATGAAATACACGCGGTATCCCTTTCCTACATCAATCCGAAGCTTAAAAACCTTGCCACCGACAGACTTCGAATCTCCGAAATCACCTTGCTCTAGTCTTTCAATCCTGCGTACTTAGCAACCTTCGCCAGATTATCCTTCAACTTTCTCAGCCATTTTGCAAACCGATCAGTCTGGAAGACTTCTTTCACAAATTAGAGTGTAATCTATAGTTCACATCTAGTCAATCGATATCGGATCTTTAGCAAAATGGAAAATCGCTGTAAGCAACCTTATTACCTACAGCGATTCTATATACTTAATTCTTTATATTATAAGTAAATATTACTCCCACTCAATCGTTCCGCACGGCTTTGGTGTCATATCATAGACAACTCTGTTAACGCCTTTGACTTCGTTGAGAATCCTGTCTGTGATATGCAAAAGAAGATCGAAAGGAACATTCTCTACAGTAGCTGTCATAGCATCCTTCGTATTGACTGCACGGATGATGACTGGATACTCAAAGCATCTCTTTCCATCCCTTACACCGACTGACTTGAAATCAGGAACTGCCGTGAAGTACTGCCATACTTTGCCTTCAAGGCCATTCTTCGCAAACTCCTCTCTGAGGATCGCATCAGATTCCCTTACGCACTCAAGCCTGTCACGTGTTATCGCGCCAAGGCACCTTACGCCAAGACCTGGGCCTGGGAAAGGCTGACGATATACCATTGAGTCAGGAAGACCAAGAGCCTTGCCTACTACCCTTACCTCATCCTTGTAGAGGAACTTGAGAGGCTCTACAAGCTCGAACTTAAGGTCCTCAGGAAGACCTCCGACATTATGATGAGCCTTTACGCCATCGCTCTCTATGATATCAGGATAGATGGTTCCCTGTGCAAGGAATCCGATTCCATCGAGCTTCCTAGCCTCTTCCTCGAAGACCCTGATGAACTCTGCACCGATGATCTTCCTCTTCTTCTCAGGCTCTGCAACCCCGCTAAGCTTGTCGAGGAAGCGGTCAACAGCATCGACATAGATGAGGTTGGCATCCATCTCATGTCTGAATACCTGAACCACCTGCTCAGGCTCGCCCTTTCTGAGAAGCCCATGGTTGACATGAACGCATACAAGATTCTTGCCGATAGCCTTGATCAGGAGAGCTGCGACAACAGAGGAATCAACTCCTCCGGAGAGCGCCAGAAGAACCTTGCCATTACCTACCTGTGCCTTTACAGCCTCGATTTCCTTTTCGATGAAAGCCAGGGCCTGCTCCCTGCTCTCAATCCTCTGCATCTCATCCGGACGCTTATTGCTCATATTATCACCTCATGATTTGGATGATAGTAGTTTATCGGAATATGGAAAGAACAGGAACTGCTTTCCACTGATTATTTATTACGAACACCATATCAATTACTGTCGTAAATCTACTACAAAATACTCTATTTTTAATAAAATTCAAGAAAATACTTGAAATTCATTCCTCATACACTATTCTTGCCTTATGCGGTATGTCCGCAGAGGAAGACAATATGCATGATCTTGCAACAATATCGGTTATACAGGATATCAGGCCAATCGAAGGCAAGGACAGGATTGAGCTTGCTACAGTAGAGAACTACAACTCGATTGTCCAGAAAGGAGAATACAAGGCAGGGGATAAGGTGATATACATCTACTACGATTCAATTCTTCCGGTCAGGCCTGAGTTCGAATTTCTGAGGAAACGATGCTGGTCAGAGAAATACCAGGGATTCCGCATACGCCCTATGAAGATGGGCAATGCTGTATCGGAAGGACTTATAATGCCTCTATCCATCCTCCCAGAAGGCGATAGGCTTCCTGTCGGAACTGTTGTTGCTGATAAGCTTGCAATCAGACGATACAATCCAGAGACTTCTGCGCCTGTGATCTCTCAGAAGAAACGATGGTGGATGAAGTACACCATCATGAGAAAGCTGGCAAAGACACTGAAGATCGGAGAGAGAAAGGCTAAGGGCTATCCATCGCTTGTCCCGAAATCCGATGAGGAGAATATAGAGAAATGCTGGGACAAGGTGTCCTCGATGACTGATGAATTCATCATCACTGAGAAGATGGAAGGCTCTGCTGCGATGTATGTGCTTGATAGATGCAGAAGGCTTCACTCCTACTCCCATAACTGGGAGGTCGGGGGCACCGGCTTCTGGGGCGAGATCGGGAAGAAGCTGATGATAAGAGAAAGGCTTATCAGGGTTCTGAAGAAAACCGGGAAGCGCATAGCAATCGAAGGTGAGATATGCGGACCAGGTATACAGAAGAATATCTACGGTTTTCCTGAACTCCGATTCTTTCTGTACAGTGCCTATGAGAAAGATACAGGCAGAAGGCTTTCGTATGCTGAGCTCTGCGATATAGCAAGGATAATGGACATAGAACAAGTCCCATTCATACGCAGAGGAACTCTCTTCCAGGATATCGATACCATGCTCTGCGATGCAGATGGCTGCTCTGTCTTCGGAAAGGATCAAACACCCAGAGAAGGTCTTGTCTGGAGAACTGAAGATGGGAATGTGCATTTCAAGTGCAAATCAAGATCGTACAAAGTATGGTTTGGAGCATGAAGGAGCTTCTGCCATCCTTCATGCTGGACTCTACAGCTCTATGCATTGCTCTATGGATGCATAGCAATAGGAGGGGAACCTTAGCATACTGGCCGTCCTGCTCTCTTTCATGTAGAATCATCGCATGGCTGATCAAAGAGACATCTATCCCCGCTTCATGCTTGCTCCGCTTGCAGGCTATACAGACAGGGCTTTCCGTCAGATTGCCTATGAATGCGGAGCAGAAGCATCTGTAACGGAGATGGTCAGCGCTGAGGGGCTTGCCCGTGGCAGTGACAAGACAGGAGCTCTCCTTGAAAGATTCCCAGGCGAGAAGAATCTGATTGTACAGCTATTTGCACCATCTGCAGACCCTGTAGAGAGGTGCATTCCTGCACTCATGGAATACAATCCGACGGCTATCGATATAAACTGCGGATGTCCCGTGCCGAAGGTCGTCAAGACAGGAGCGGGATCAGCTCTCATGAAGGCTCCTGAGAAGATGGCTCAGATTGTGAGGATTCTCAAGCATGAGACTGGACTCCCTGTCTCAGTCAAGTTCCGCCTTGGATGGGATTCATCCTCGATATGCTTTCTGGAATTCGCCGATGCTGCATATGATGCAGGAGCATCTATGCTGACGCTCCATGCCCGCACACGCGCGGCAGGATACTCCGGGACTGCTGATAGGTCCGCATTCAGACTTCTTGCAGAGCATATGAAGGGAAAGGACGTGCTTCTATTCGCCTCTGGAGATATCTTCACTCCCGAGGATGCTGAGGATATAATCAGCAACTACGGAATGGACGGTGTCATGTTCGCAAGGGGAGCAATCGGGAATCCATTCATATTCCGTATGGCGACCGATTTTGCCGACACTGGCTCATATCGTATTCCGACCATCGACGAAAAGGTCGGAACAGCGATCCACCATCTCCATCTTGCTGTTGAATACTATGGCGAGGATGTTGCCTGCAGAGAGATGAGAAAGCATCTCATGGCATACATCAAAGGCATAAAAGGAGCAAATAGAGTCAAGACTGAGATATCAGCAGCACTGACAGAGGCTGAATGCATGGAAGCACTCATGAAGCTCTGCGGTGAAAACTGCAGCAATCAGTGATACCATTGTCTGCCCATTAAGTAAAATTCCGTTTTCCTTTGATTTTCCAATTTCGGTGTGTTAGCGTTTTAACTATAGAGGAGTTGGAAGATGCGTGTTCTGATACTTGGTTCAGGAGCAAAGGACCATGCTGTTGCATGGTGGTTCAGCAGAAGCTGCTATATCTCAGCATTGTATATTGCCCCTGGTAACCTTGCCACGGAACGCTTTGCCATCAATCTTCCATCCGTTAATCCATCAGACCCCGCAGAGGTCTATGAAGCATGCACTGTATATAATATAGATTTTGTCTTCATAGGAACGGAAGCTCCTCTCTTCACAGGTGTCGTCCAGTACCTGACAGACAGGGGAATAAGGACCTTCGGGGCCCCGACGAAATCTCTGAAGCTTGAAGGAGACAGATCATTCTCAAGGGCATTCATGGCCCGTCATAACATACCTGTGCCAAGGGGATCCTTCTTCAAGGACAGTGAATCACTGGAAAAGTATCTTGAGAAGCATAACGGAGAGACATTCATAATCAAGAGCAATTCCGTAACTCCTTCCCGAATCATGCTAACCTCTGATTCAGCCAAATCTCTGCTGGAATTCGCTGATACGCTTCTGGAGAAAGGGCCGATACTCCTGGAGGAGCATCTGCAGGGAATTCCTGCAAGCTGCACACTCCTTCTGGATAATAACGGATACCTCATGCTCCCGCTGACAAGTGATTACACACAGAAAGCGGCGGACGATCAGACACCGACTGGAGGAATGGGAGCTATCTGCCCTGTTCCGATCATCGAGCAGCTGAAAGATGAGATAATCGAAAGGATAATCGAGCCGACGCTCTATGGTATGAAGGTAGAGCAGCTCTCATACAAGGGTGTCCTCACGCTCTCCCTCATCATAACAGAGGACAGGGTTCCATATCTTGTCGACTACCATGTGCGCTTCAATGACCCTGCAGCACAGGCCATGATCCCGCTGATCCAGACAGATATCATCGAGATACTCAATGCGATGCAGGAGAACAAGGTCAGTTCAGTCGATCTCTCCATTTCAGAGATGTGCTCCGTAGCGGTCGTGCTTGCATCTGAAGGATATCCTATGAAGCCTGTTATCGGAAAGGAAGTAAAGGGACTGACGAATATGCTTCTTGAGCCTATAGCAGGCTATCCCCTGGTATTCTGCGGAGCACTGCAGGATGAGAGCGGAAAGGCCATAACCACAGGCGGAAGGAATATAACAGTAGTAGGTTTCGGAGAGAACCTTGAAAGGGCCAATCATCAGGCCTACAAGGTCATAAAACACAAGAATTTCGGAAAGCTATGGTACAGAGATGATATAGGCAATGCCTACTTCATCTCCTGACCTCGGGGCCTTCTGAATTCGTACATAAGTATTCCAGCTGCTACCGACACATTAAGCGAATCGATATGGCCCTGCATCGGGATCGAGACGATATAGTCGCAGTTCTTCCTCACAAGCTGTGATATCCCATCACCCTCTGATCCCATTACAATAGCTGTGCGATCAGAGAACCTTGCGGAATAGGAATTCTCACCTGACATATCAGCACCATAAATCCAGAAGCCGTTGTCCTTGAGAACGTTCAGAACACGTGTGAGATTCGGAACGACTGCAAGAGGCACATACTGGGCAGCCCCTGAAGAGACCTTGACAACTGTCTCATTGGCCTGCACAGCTCTCCGCTCGGGAATAACCACAAGATCTGCCCCGAACTGATCTGCAGAGCGCAGGATAGCCCCAAGATTATGCGGATCGGTTATACCATCAAGAATAAGGACCAGAACATTCTGCTCTTCCCCTAGAGATGCGCAGAACTCCTCTACCGAAGTCTCCTTTATACGGGAAGCACCACGCCTCGGACCACCGAGATCGAGGATAGCGCCTCTGACATCAGCATCGGGAAGCATTCTCTTCAGCTCATCGCGCGAAAGCTTCTTCACAGCTATGCGTCCGGTGAGCTTTGCTTCTCTGACAAGGGTCTCAAGCTTCTCGCTGCCTCCACGCTCAACAAACAGCGTGGATCCCATTCCTGCCTTCTTTATTGCCTCTTCAATGGCATGGTAACCGTAAATCTTCTCACCCATCAGTCTCTGAACTCCATTGGCTCAGGGCGGTTTGTCTCCTTAAGCTCCCCTGCAAGCTGTCTCATAAGATCCTTTGCCTTTATCGAAAGCCTTCGCGGGATATCGACAACGACACGGAGGTACATATCTCCCCTGCCACCACCCCTGAGACGAGGAACACCCTTTCCCTTCAGACGAAGCATTGTTCCAGACTGTATTCCCTGAGGGATATCCACCGAGACATCTGTTCCATCGACTGTCGGAACAAGCACAGTAGCACCAAGGGAAGCCTGGGTAATAGACACAGGAATCTGAAGATACACATCATCTCCTTCACGGACGAAGTACTTATCAGGCCTTACCGAGATGAACAGCACAAGATCCCCATCGGGAGCCCCTCCGGTACCCTCATCGCCCTTTCCACGGAGAGTGAGTCTTGTTCCGTTATCCACACCTGGCTGTATTGTGACCATCAGCTTCTCACGCTTCGATACAGTTCCTGTTCCATGGCACTCTGCGCAGGGATTATCAATGACATATCCCTTGCCGCCGCATGTATGGCATGTTGTAGCCATCTGGAAAAACCCAGAACCTGTCGCAACACGCCCCGATCCTCCGCAGGTCGGGCAGGTATGTCTGCCGCTTCCCCCCTGTCCGGAGCAGGATGAGCATCTGACTTTATGGGAGAACGATATCTCCTTCTTGCACCCGAATACAGCTTCCTTGAAATCCAGAGTGAGATCATACCTGAAGGAAGCCCCAGGCTCACCCTGAGTCCTTGAGCGCTGCCTGCCACCGCCGAAGAATGAGGAGAAGATATCCTCAAAACCGCCTGCACCTCCGAAGATATCGGAGAAATCACGATAGACATTGGAATAGCTGCCAGCGGCCCCACCCTGGAAATTATTCATGCCAGCGAAGCCGAACTGATCATATGCGCTCCTCTTCTTAGGATCGGAAAGCACTTCATATGCTTCGCTTGCTTCCTTGAATCTCTCTTCCGCAGCCTTATCATTCGGATGTGTATCAGGATGATTCTGAAGCGCAATCTTCCTATATGCCTTCTTTATCTCATCCTCTGTTGCGGTCTTAGAAACACCAAGGACCTCATAATAATCTCTCTTTGCCATAGCATCCCTTCTTAACCCAGAAAAGCAGCATGCTTCCATGCTGCTTTCCCTGAATAGATTCGAAGAGCTTTATTTTACCTCTTCGTAGCTTGCATCCATTGTAGGACCATCGCCATTTCCATTGCTGCCGGAAGATGACGAGCCCGCATCGCTGCTGCCAGCGGATGCACCTGGCTGCTGCTGGTTCTGCTGAGCACTCTCATAGACCTTCTGTCCAAGTTCCATAGAGGCCTGCTGAACTCTCTCAGTCTGGCTCTTGATGGTCTCAGCGGAGGCATTCTGATCCTGGAGAGTATCCTTGAGATCCTTGAGTGCGCTCTCAATCTTCGCTCTCTCATCAGCAGATACCTTATCACCATAGTCCTTCAGAGCCTTCTCTGTCGCATAGACTACGCTCTCTGCGGTATTTCTTGCATCAATGGACTCCCTTGCCCTCTTATCCTCATCGGCATGGGCCTCAGCATCCTTGACCATTCTATCGATCTCCTGCTCTGAAAGTCCAGAAGAGGACTCGATCCTGATCTTCTGCTCCTTGCCCGTTCCAAGATCCTTCGCAGAGACATGGACAATGCCGTTTGCATCTATATCGAATGTAACCTCGATCTGAGGTACTCCACGCGGTGCAGGTGCAATGCCTTCAAGGTTGAAGTTGCCGAGAGTCCTGTTCTGGGAAGCAAGCTCTCTCTCTCCCTGCAGTACGTGGATCGATACAGCAGTCTGTCCATCGGAAGCTGTGGAGAAGATCTGGCTCTTCCTTGTAGGGATTGTGGTATTCCTCTCGATGAGCTTCGTGCATACGCCACCAAGAGTCTCGATACCAAGCGAGAGCGGTGTGACATCAAGAAGAAGAACATCCTTGACATCTCCCTTGAGGATTCCACCCTGGATCGAAGCGCCGACTGCGACGACCTCATCAGGATTGACACCCTTGTGAGGCTCCTTTCCAAAGAGATTCTTGACAAGTTCCTGAACGCATGGGATTCTCGATGAACCACCGACAAGGATGACCTCATCGACATCGGATGCGGAGATGCCTGCATCGCGGAGAGCATTGAGACATGGCGTCTTTGTTCTCTCGACAAGCGGGGCTATCATCTGCTCGAACTTAGCTCTTGTAAGCTCCATCTGGAGGTGGAGCGGACCAGATGCATTAGCTGTGATGAACGGAAGGTTGATCGTTGTCGTCGTAGAGGACGAAAGCACGATCTTGGCCTGCTCGGCAGCTTCCTTGAGTCTCTGGAGAGACATCTTGTCCTTTGAGAGATCCACACCGTTCTTCTGCTTGAAATCAGCGACCATCCAGTCGATGATGCACTGGTCGATGTTATCACCACCAAGGTGGGTATCTCCATTTGTGGACTTCACCTCAAATACTCCATCACCCAGCTCAAGGATTGAGATATCGAACGTACCACCGCCGAAATCATATACGGCGATTGTCTCTTCCTTATCGCTCTTCTCCTTTCCGAAGCCATATGCAAGAGCTGCTGCTGTAGGCTCATTGACGATTCTCTTAACGTCAAGACCAGCAATCCTTCCAGCATCCTTTGTTGCCTGACGCTGTGAGTCATTGAAATATGCCGGAACAGTGATGACAGCCTCTGTCACAGGCTCCCCGAGATAGTCCTCCGCAGTCTTCTTCATCTTCTGGAGAACAATAGCGGAAATCTCCTGGGGAGAGTACTCCTTGCCTCTTATCGCTACCTTGATCTCATCATTGGCTCCTGCAACTACCTTGTATGGAACCATCGAGATCTCCTCACTGACCTCATGGTACTTTCTTCCCATGAATCTCTTGATGGAATAAACAGTATTCTCAGGGTTTGTGACCATCTGGTTCTTTGCCGGCTTTCCCACAAGTCTGTCATTCTCTGTGAAGCCGACTACGGACGGTGTCGTCCTATCACCTTCGCTGTTCGTGATGACTACAGGCTCGTTGCCCTCCATCACCGCTACGCAGCTGTTTGTCGTTCCAAGGTCTATACCTATAATCTTTCCCATTTTATTTTCTCTCCATATATTGCTTTAAGAATCATCAGATGGTTTTGACCCCATCTCAGACGGTAAGATAATAAAGCGATGTGCAATCGTCAATTCTTTTTTGGCTTTCCGACCATCACTTTTGCAGCTCTGATCACCTTGCCATTGAGCTTGTATCCCTTGAGAAGAACCTGCAGGACCTTTTCCCTGTCCAGATTCTCATCTTCCTGCATAAGACAGGCCTCCATCTCCGCCGGATTGAAGTCCTCCCCTTCTGGAGAATACGGCTCAAGTCCCCAGCTGTTATGAAGAATCGACTGAAGCTGGTTCTCGACCATCGACACTCCAGTCCTGATGGATTCGATATCGCTGGAAGTGCCTGCAGCCTCAACAGCCCTGGAGAAGTTATCAAGGGGATCAAGCAGATCCTTGATAAGCCCTTCATTGGCATAGCGGACAGCACTGTCCTTCTCTGCACGGAGCCTCTTCTTGTAGTTCTCCGTCTCCGCAGCTTCCCTGAGAGCCTTGTCCTTCAGGTCTGCAATGGTTTCCTCGAGCTCCTTGACCTTTGCCTCCAGCTCAGAGATCCTCGCATCCTTCTCATCGGCTTCAGCACACTCCTCAGCAGCTGTATCCTTTGCTTCCTCTTCGGCATCAGCGATAGTCTTCTTATCTTCTTCAGGCATTTCACACCTCTTCTTTTTTCTCTTTTTCATCTTCCGCCCTCCTCCGGGCAGCCAGTAATGAAGATAATAAAGCAGGAAGATATAGTCAAACCGCTTATTGACTCAGATCTGATCAGACTGTAGATTCTAGCTGTCTAGGGGTGGCACCAGCCTGAGAACATACCCTCGGACCTGATCTGGATAATGCCAGCGAAGGGAAGGACAGTGCCGCCCGGAGGAGTTCTATGAGAAAGATAATCCTTTTGGCTCTGATCATTGCATCGATAGCAGTACCGCTTTCAGCTCAGGCTGCCAGCGAAGAGAACACGCTGACTGTATACGCCTATGATTCATTCTCCGGAGACTGGGGACCTGCCGGGAAGCTCATCCCGATGTTCGAAGAGAAGACAGGAATCGATGTAGAGCTTGTCGGAGCCGGGGATGCGGTGGAGATGCTCAGCCGCATAGAGCTGGAAGGGAGCATGACAGATGCCGATGTCGTAATCGGAATCACCGATGATTTCGCATACAGGGCATATGATTTTCTTGAGCCATATGAATCTCCGGTACTCGAGGATATCCCGGACTGGCTTGAGTTCGATCCAGAGCATAGGCTGATACCATTCGACTATGGTGATTTCGCATTCGTCTGGGATTCGGAATCGGGAATAAGAAAGCCGGAATCCCTGATGGATCTCACATCTCCTGAGTATAAAGGACAGGTGATACTCATCGATCCCAGAACCTCATCGGTGGGCCTTGGTCTGCTCCTCTGGACATATAATCTCTATGGAGATGACTTCGTATCATGGTGGGAAGCGATGAAGGACAACGCCCTGACTGTTGCCGACGGCTGGTCATCAGCCTACGGACTCTTCACTGAAGGAGAAGCACCAATCGTCCTCTCTTACACAACCAGCCCTGTCTACCATGTGATGAACGATAACACCACAAGATACCAGGCCCTGATATTCCCCGAAGGCCATGAGGCCACGATCGAAGGAATAGGGATAATCAAAGGGACGGATAAGAGAGCTGAAGCAGAGGCATTCATCGATTTCATTCTGACAGATGGTCAGGCGGATATCGCCATAGCGAATTCCATGTATCCGGCAAACAGCACGACAGTCCTCCCGGATGCTTTCGACTATGCGCCGGAACCGGATACCATGTTCACATCCACAGCCATTGATGAAGAAGCGAAAGATGAAATAATAGATATATGGACAGAAACAATGGCAAGATAGGACTATGGAGCTACAGAGCAGGAACGATACCAGCCATCCTGCTTGTTACCATTCTGTTCATCCTTCCCATGGCGCTTGTCTTTGGAAGCGCAATCAGGGAAGGAACGCTTATCAATAGCCTGGAAGATGCATCAACATACAGAATACTGCTGTTCACCGTCGAGGAAGCATTCGTTTCGGCACTTGTCTCGACAGTGGCAGCAATTCCTTTCGCCGCATTCTTCTCCAGGTACCGCTTCCCTGGGCGCAAAGCCATACTTGCGCTTTCAGGGCTCTCATTCACGATGCCTGCGATACTTGTCGTCCTCGGCTTCGTGATCTGGTATGGCAACAATGGTTATCTTAACACACTGCTGGAAGGAATCATCGGATGCAAACCACTCAGGATCCTGTACTCCTTCCCTGCGATAATCCTTGCACATGCCTACCTCAACTTCCCGATTGCATTCCTGATAATAACATCCGCATGGAGCGGACGGCCAGAGACAGAGGAACTTGCGGCATATACACTCGGCAAAGGCCGCTTGTGGACATTCCTCCACGTTACTCTGCCTGCTATCCGAGGAAGCGCGGCATCCTCATTCGCTCTTATATTCCTATACTGCTTCTCCTCCTTTGCGATAGTGCTTGTGCTTGGGGGCCAGCCGCGTTACTACACCCTGGAAGCTGAGATCTACAGGCGCGTCTATATCGATGCGGATATTCCATCCGCAGCCGCAATCTCCATAATAGCACTGGCTGCGACGGCCATCATGCTCCTGATAATGCCCGAGGGGCGCAGGGAAAAGCGCACAAGCAGGAAAAAGAGAGAGCTAAAGGAAGCCCACGGAGGGAGCCTTATCGCGGCATTCTTCCTGGTAATCCTCATTCTCCTTTTCCTCCTTCCTCCAATGGTTGCCATCGTCTACAGAAGCTTCCATGAAAAGGGAGGGGCATTCACCACGGAGCACTGGGTAAAAGGACTGAATGCCGGATACGGAGCAATGCTTTCAAGTTTCATCATTGCATTCCTATCCTCCTATCTATCCACATCCGCAGCATCTGCGATCGCTCTGTATTCGGCACATAGCAGGTCCAGGCTTCTTCCATTCTTCACGACCCTTCCCCTCGCCGCAGGCTCCGTGACAATAGGGCTCGGGCTTCTCATAGCATCGTCGTACATAGGATCGCTGATACCGCTCTCAGCTGACTGGATAAGATACATACTGCTCCTTGCCGCACATGTTATGATAACGCTTCCATTCTCTGTCCGGACGATCACCCCAAGGGCCCAGGCTATCCCTGAGGTTCTCAGAGACAGCGCATATACACTTGGGATGAGCAGCATAAGGACCATTATGAAGGTGGAGAAGCCCCTTCTGAGAAGCGGACGGATGAAAGCTTTCTGTTTCTCATTCGCACTCTCTCTCGGGGAGGTGAATGCCACCATGATGATATCATTAGGACGCCTTACTACGCTTCCTGCCCTTATATACGACCTCATAGGACGCTATGACTATCAGAGTGCATCAGCCCTCGGGACTATCCTGCTTCTGGAAGCCCTGATCGTATTCATCATCGCTGAAATCGGAGACAAAGATGGCATTTCTTGAAATATCAGACCTGAAGAAGAAATACAGAGACTTCTCGCTCTCGATCTCACTGGAGGTTGAGGAAGGAGAGCTGGTTTCCCTGATCGGTCCATCCGGATCGGGAAAATCGACACTGCTCTCTATGATCGCGGGAATTCTTTCACCGGACAGCGGACGGATACTGCTCTCCGGCGAGGATATAACGAATAAGAGAATACAGGACAGAGGAATCGGGATGGTCTTCCAGGATATAGCTCTTTTCCCCTCCATGAATGTAATGAAGAATATTCAGGCCGGCATGAAGGAAAAGGACAGGAAGAAGAGGGATGACCTTGCCGATAAGCTCCTTGAGCTCATAGGCCTTTCAGGATATGGACAGAGATCCGTGTCCTCACTATCCGGCGGGGAAGCCCAGCGTGTCGCCCTTGCCCGGTCCATAGCGGCAGAGCCCAGGATACTCCTTCTGGATGAACCGCTCTCCTCACTGGATGCCCCTCTGAGAAAGCATCTGAGAGCCGCCATCCGCTCCATCCATGACAGTCTTGGAATCACAATGCTCTATGTCACCCATGACAGGGAGGAAGCCTTCGCCGTATCGGACAGAATCGCGATAATGCATGATGGAAACGTCGAAGCGTATGGAACTGCAGAAGAGCTGTACAGAAAGCCGTCCAGCATGTTCACAGCATTCTTCACAGGAGAAGGAACGGCGATACCATTATCCATGGTTTCCGAAGGAGAAGAAGGCACGCTCTTCTTCAGACCGGAGAATGCCATGATCATCGAAGGCGGCCAGATCATGCCACAGCACATCCTGCTTGAGGATGCAGAGATCATATCTGCGGAATTCACAGGGGATGGATATACACTCGGTCTCAGCTGGAATGGCTATCAGATTCTGGCAAGAAGCATAGCAAAACCAAGAAAGAGAGAAGTTTCGATTGCAATTCCGAAGGAAAAAGCGGAAATCTTCCAATCCTAAGCGTCAGAAACGGCCATTCAGAGCGTATATAAAGAGGAGGGAATATGAAACACCTGCTCTTTATGACGTTTTTGGCTCTTGCCCCGCTCTATGCGGTGGCATGGACACCTTCAGCTTCTCTATCCGTATTCTGGGAAGGGAATATCCACGGGATTGGAATAGACAGCACAAGAAGCACGATGGCTTCTGTTGCTGCCGCTGTGGAAGCATCGATTCCAGCACTATCTACCGGACCTCACCGCTTCTCGCTTCCATTCCATTTCATCTACACATCGCAGTCGATGCCGATACACCGCATCCAGCGTCTCAGTTCATTGGAAGCCGGAACAGGATTCGAATACAGCTATCGGATCAGAAGGATCGAGATAGGAGGAGCGCTTACAGCGTCGATACGCTGGTATGAGCTGGCAGAAGCCGCAGAGTGGATCATCGGAGGGAGACTGCATGCTTCCTTCAGGATTCTCCCATACGCCATGATAACACTCCCTTTATGGATAGCAGGAGGCAGAAGCGGAATCTCAATAAGGGCCGGTGCGGGGATTTCCATGCAGTTCGGAGGCAGCGTATGAGAATCCTGTCAGCAATGATCCTGCTCCTGCTTTTTCCATCATGTGCCGGTGATATCCCCCGCACAGATGTGATTTTCATCTCGATTGCATCCTCCTATGGAACGGAAGGCAGTCTTAACTACCTTGAGAACCCGCCAGGGGATCAGCGAGCCCTTTCAGAGCAGCTGACCTACATTTCATCAAGAAAAAAGATTCCATTTAAGGAATATCTATTTCTTGAAGATAATGGAAGGATGAGTATATCGGGAGATGAAAGGCCTTGGGGAAGAAAAGAAATCCTCTCCCTTCTGGAGAACCTTGAATCAGAAGATAATGATCTGATCATATTCCACTACTCCGGGCATGGGGACAGCAATGGCAGCATGATAATGCCGGATGGGACACGGCTCAATCCTGATGATCTCCTATACAGACTCAGGAGAGCCAGAGGAATGAAATGCGCATTCATCGATTCATGCTATTCAGGACGCTATGTGAATGGTGGATCCACGCTGGTGAATGGGGAGATATTCTATGAAGGACAGCTCGTATCGGAGTCATTTGCAAATGCGCTTATTCCATCACTGAAGCTCTTCTTCACCGTATCGGAACCATCGCACTGGAATACATGGGTTCTTTCCGCTGCCACATCATCCCAGCTCTCATATGACAGCTGGGATGAGGGTCTGGACAGGCAGAGCGAATTCGGAGCATTCACCTACTACCTGCTGAAGGCATTTGGGTACAGAATGGATACAGGAACCCCAGCGCTCCCCGAAGGAAGACTGACTTTCTACACAATATATGACACGATAAAGAGCACAATGTCGGAGACTCTGTGGAGAAGAGCGACTCCGCAGGCGACACTGACACCAGTAGATCTTGTGCTGTTCTAGCCTTCGAGATCCTTCCGGTCCTTGATGCGCTGGATCTCATCACGTATGAGGGCCGCCTTCTCGAACTCAAGATTCTTCGCAAGCTCTGTCATCTGCTTAGTAAGATCTGCGATATACCTCTTTCTGTCGCGCTCCAGAAGGAGGTTGTAGGAAGAGCTTACGATCTTTATCTCATCCTTCACAGCCTCCTCATCATCCTTCTTCTCGCGCTCGATTATATCCTCGATGGCCTTCTTGATCGTGCGTGGTGTGATTCCATGGGCTTCATTGTATGCCATCTGCACGCTCCGCCTGTGCTCTGTCTCCTTTATCGCCTCGGCCATGGCATCGCTCATATGGTCGGCATACATTATCACACGGCCATCGGCATTCCTGGCAGCCCTTCCAATGGTCTGTATCAGAGATGTAGCTGAACGCAGGAATCCAATCTTATCCGCATCTAGGATGGCAACCAAGGACACCTCCGGAAGGTCCAGCCCCTCCCTGAGGAGATTGATGCCGACCAGGATATCGAACTTGCCTAGCCTCAGGTCCCTGAGAAGCTCCACTCGCTCGATGGTCTCGATCTCGCTATGGAGATAGCGTACATTGAGATCAAGCGATGAAAGATAATCGGTAAGGTCCTCAGCCATCTTCTTCGTCAGTGTTGTCACAAGAACACGCTCACCTTTCGCGATTGTCTTCCTGATCTCCCCATACAGATCCTCCATCTGCCCCTCAGTGGACCTTACCTCGACACTCGGATCGAGAAGACCTGTAGGACGTATGAGCTGCTCGACGATCTGGGAGGATTCATCTCTTTCCCGCTCTCCGGGAGTTGCAGAGACATAGATCCTCTGTCCGACCTTGTTATCGAACTCCTCATACTTCAGAGGTCTGTTGTCCAGGGCGGAAGGGAGACGGAAACCATAGTTCACGAGATTGAGCTTCCTGGATCTGTCCCCCTCATACATAGCACCGATCTGGGGCAGAGTGACATGGGACTCATCGATGAATGTGACAAAATCATCCGGAAAGTAATCGAGAAGCACCGCAGGACGCTCCCCGGGCGCACGTCCTGAAAGGATTCTTGAATAGTTCTCTATTCCCGAGCAGTATCCGACCTCCTGAAGCATCTCCAGATCATACTCAACCCTGCTCTTTATCCTCTCTGCCTCTACGGGCTTTCCATTGGAAAGGAAGTATTCAACCCGCTCTTCCTTCTCCTCATTGATCTTCTTTATCGCTGTGTTTATCTGGCTCTGCGGCATCACGAACTGCTTTGCGGGGTACAGTGTGATTGAATCGGCATCGGCGATCTTCTCTCCTGTCAGAGGATTGAACCATACAATCCTCTCAATCGTATCCCAGTCCAGATAGATGCGGAATGCGGCCTCCATATACGCAGGATATATCTCGACAGTCTCTCCTCTGGGTCTGAATGTACCGCGGGCAAGGATTGCATCATTGCGCTCATAGAGCATTCTTGTGAGCTGCCCGAAAACCTTGTTCTGGCTGAAATCATCGCCTATACGGAACGTGAAGAGCATATCACGCAGCGATACAGGGTTTCCCAGGCCATAAATGCAGGAAACGGTCGCAACAACTATCACATCGCGCCTCTCCATAAGGGAGAACGATGCTGCAAGACGTAGCCTGTCTATCTCGTCATTTATATCCACTTCCTTCTCAATGTACAGATCCTTGCCGGGCACATACGCCTCCGGCTGATAGTAATCGTATGTAGAGACAAAGTATGTGACCGCATTCTCAGGGAAGAATGACTTGAATTCCCTGTAAAGCTGAGCGGAAAGCGTTTTATTGTGGGACAGGATCAATGCCGGCTTCTGGATCTTCTCAATAAGCTTTGCCATCGTGAATGTCTTCCCGGACCCTGTAACGCCCTTCAGGGTCTGGGCTCTGTCCCCATTGAGATACCCCTGGTAAAGCTTATCAACGGCATCCCCCTGATCGCCCGCAAGATCATAGTCCGATACAACATGGAAAGGCTTGGAGAAGCCTGCCTGGAAGTTGATCAGAGGTTCTCCTGCTATGCTTTCATACCCAGGGGCAAAACTATTCTTTATCTTGCTATCCATCCTGAATTCTCCACCGTGCGCTCAATCAGCACCGCATCCAGATTCATCACACTGCCATTCCTTATGATCGAAAGCGTCACGGTCTCGCCCGGATTGGTATCGAAGAGAGCCGCGAAATAGTCCTCATAGCCATTGATCGGCATACCGTCGATCGCGGTAATGACATCCCCTCCAAGATAGATCACGGACTGACCATACTGCACAGCCTGGCTGCCTCCTCGGATACCGGCCCTGTCCGCATTGCCACCAGGCACGACCTGCGATACAAGGATTCCCTCGGAAACAGGAAGCCCTGCATACTGCGCTATCGCCTCATTGAGCTCCACGGAGAGAAGATCAAGCCAGCCTCTGTGCACAGCACCTGTATCTATGATCTCCTTCACAGAATCGATGACACGCTCTGCGGGAATTGCAAAAGCGACCCCATCCGAAGAACCTGTCTGAGTATGTATTGAGCTGACAATCCCGACCATCGTGCCATCCTGCTTCAGGAGCGGCCCGCCGCTGTTTCCGGGGTTGATCGCGGCATCTGTCTGTATCATCGAAGGGATGACTGCGGAAGCGGAAGATACTATTCTGTCTGTTCCCGAGACAATGCCTGCAGAAAGCGTCCAGGCATAACCATATGGATGGCCTATGGCATATACGCTCTCACCGGTCATCACCGACCCGGATGAAGCCAGGCCGATAGCCTGAAGATTACCTTGGTCAGCCTTCAGAAGCGCTATATCAGACAGAGGATCAGTGCCGACAAGCACAGCCTCGGATGTGCTGCCATCAAAGAACTTGACTGTATACGGCATTGCAGCCGATGGTGCGACATGGCTGTTTGTGACTATATAGCCATCGGAGGAGAGAATCACACCTGCTCCATCGCCATTTCCCGAAAGATCGGAGGAAGGAAGAATCTGGACGACCGAAGGAGCCGCTTTCCTGAAAAGGGATATCGCCCTGCGGTCATCATCGGAATAATCCCATGTCCCATCATTGCCTGAGAACAATGGCAGATCCTCATATGAATAGTGTATCTCATCGACGGGAATGCCGGCAGCTTCGAAAAGAGCTCTGTCTCCTTCTCTCTCCACAATGCTGCGGAGAGCATTCTTGACAGCAATCTCCATGTCATGCCGTCTCAGCTCATGAGTCCAGACCGAAAGGAGTATTGCAATCACAATGGCGGCTGCAGCGGCGGCTCCGGCCAGCACTGCTTTCTTCCCCGAGAATTTCCTGTTCATCATGCTGATGATAATCGCAGGGTCAATATCTGGCAACACAGTGGACACAACTTCCCTTTCTGATAAAATCAGGGTTATGGAAATATTACCAGGATTCAAAGCGCTGGGACTCAGCGACGAAACACTTGAGGCATTGAAGGAGAAGGGTTTTGAGGAACCCACCGAGATACAGAGGCTTGCTATTCCAAGACTTCTTGAGGAAGGCACGGAGATCGTAGGCCAGGCACAGACAGGCACAGGCAAGACTGCGGCATTCGCGCTCCCGATCATTGAGACAATCAGCAATGAAAGCCAGGTTCCCGGGGCGCTGGTGCTTGTTCCTACAAGAGAGCTTGCAAGCCAGGTAAGCGAGGAGATCTCATCGCTTAAGGGAAAGAAGAAGCTGGAAGTGACTCCCATCTATGGCGGGGCAAGCATGGAGCAGCAGCTCCGGAAGCTCAAGAGAGGGGTGCAGATCGTAGTCGGCACACCGGGAAGGATACTCGACCATATCAGGAGAGGATCTCTGAAGCTTGAGAATCTGGAATTCCTCGTTCTTGATGAAGCCGACGAAATGCTGGACATGGGCTTCATCGATGATATAGAGCAGGTACTGAGAGCGGTCCCTGAGAAGAAGCGCATGCTGATGTTCTCCGCCACTATGCCGCTTGAGATCATGAAGCTTGCGGAGAGCTTCATGAAGAATCCGGAGATAATCAGAACCCAGAAGAAGGATACAGCGGCAATCACGACAGATCAGATCTACTATGAAGTCCGCGAAGGCGATAAGCTTGAGGCTCTGACGAGGATCATCGACAGGGAGAAGGAGTTCTACGGGGTTGTATTCTGCAGGACAAAGCTGCAGTGCGATGAGATCGGGACAAAGCTCCGGGACCGCGGCTATGATGCTGCATCGCTCCATGGAGACCTGTCCCAGAGGGAGAGGGAGGCGATTCTGAAGAAGATGAAGGATCACCAGCTTTCGATCCTTGTCGCGACCGATGTCGCCGCCCGTGGTCTTGATATCCAGGATCTGACACACGTAATAAACTATACAATACCATCTGATCCTGAGATATACATCCATAGAGTCGGAAGGACGGGAAGGGCCGGGAAGACAGGGACTGCTATTACTTTCATAACCCCATCAGAGGCAAGGAAGCTGAACTACATAATGAAAGCCTCCCGGGCAGATATAAGAAAGGAAGAAATCCCTACAGCCGAGGATATCATCGAAGGAAAGAAGCAGAGGATACGGGACCAGATCGAGGAAGCTCTCTCGGTTCCTCCAAGAAGCGAATATATGGATATAGCCCGCACTGCCCTTGCTGGCAGGGATCCAGAAGAGGCCTTTGCAGGCCTGCTGTCCCTGATCTACCGCAATGAGCTCGACATCTCACAGTACAGGCATATAGAAGCGATTGCTCCGAAATCCCAGAAGGAGAAGAAATCCAGGAGGGAAAGGAAGGAAGAAGCAAGGAACAGGGAACCGTATGACAAGGTAAGGACCCCGTCTCTGGATGATCAGGGAACGACGAAGCTATTCATCGCCAGAGGCAGAAGGGATGGCCTTACCAAAGGAATGCTCTGCAACATCATAATGGACCAGGCAGGAGTCCGTGACCAGGATATCGGGGACATCGAGATCCTTGAGGATTGCTCCTTCGTAACTGCTCCATATGCTATTGCCGAGGATATACTCAATGCATATTCAGGGCGGACTCAGAAGGGCAAGCCTGTGATAATGCGCGCAAAGCAGGAAAGCAGGAAAACCCCAAAGAAGGAAACGAGGAAAAAGAGCGCGGCAAAGACAAGGAAGCGCAGGAACTGGGAGGATGATTACCAGCCATATGGCCGTGATACCAGACCTGGTGAAGATGGGAGATTCACATTCCCCGACAAGAAGCGCAAGAGGAGAAAAAGATAATGAGGTACGACTTCGTCATAGCAGGCACAGGTCTTTTCGGCGCAGTATTCGCCCATGAGGCAATCAGGAGAGGAAAGAGCGTACTCATGGTCGAGAAGCGTGAGCATATCGGCGGGAATATCTACACGGAGAAGCGCGATGGCATAGATATCCACAGATATGGAGCACACATATTCCATACCTCGGATAAAGAGGTATGGGACTATGTGAATGCCCTGGTTCCGTTCAGGCCATTCATCAACTCCCCCATAGCTTCATACCACGGACATATATACAACATGCCATTCAATATGAACACATTTGCCCGCATGTGGGATATATCATCACCTGACGAGGCAAAGAAGATCATAGAGGAGCAGAGGAAGGAGATCAAAGGAGAGCCGAGGAATCTCGAGGAGCAGGCGATCTCCCTCGTCGGACGCGATATCTATGAGACACTGGTCCGTGAATATACGGAGAAGCAATGGGGAAGGAAGTGCACGGAGCTTCCGCCATGGATCATAAAACGCCTTCCTGTCAGATTCACATATGACAACAACTACTTCTCCGATCCATATCAGGGAATCCCTGAAGAAGGATACACCGCGATCATAGAGAAACTGGTTGAAGGTGCCGATATCGTTCTCAATGAAGACTATGCGGCAGACAGGGAGAAATGGGACGGCAAGGCTGATAGAACGCTCTATACGGGATGTCTTGATGCGCTCTACGGCTTCAGGCATGGCGCTCTTGAGTACAGATCCGAGATCTTCAGGGAGGAGCGCATTGAGAAGGATGATTTCCAGGGCAATGCGGTTGTCAACTACACAGATGGAGATACCCCCTGGACCAGAATCATCGAGCATAAGCACTTCCTGAAGACCTCATCACCTGTCACATGGATAAGCAGGGAGTATCCTGTGGACTACAGGGAGACAGGAGAACCATTCTATCCGATCAACGATGAGAAGAATTCCACGCTCTACGGTAAATACAGGAAGATCGCAGAGAGCGAAAGCCGTCTTCTCATCGGAGGAAGGCTTGCTGACTATGCCTACTATGACATGGACAAGACAGTGAGAGCGGCCCTTAACCTAGCAGGGAAGGCTTTATAATCAGATATGGCTGTTATCAACAGTGCGGGAAGCAAGGAGACGGCGCATGAAGCCGTTCTCCTTCTTCAGCATCCTTGAGCCCCTTGTGATCTTGCATAGGGACAGCGATCTGTCCGAGGCTATCTGCCTCTGCGGCTTCCCCTGGTAGATATCCTTCATCAGGAGCCACCTGTTCACGAAGTCCCTCCGTTCAGATTCCGTGAACATATCATCAAAGAGAGCCTTCATATCCTCTTCATCCGTCGTTGCTGAGAACACGTTGATTATATCATCATAGGCCTCTCTGGCCTCTTTATCCTTATCTTCGATCCTTTTATTTTTATCCATATAGAAAGAGTACGATGGCAGCTGTCGGCAGTCAAGCTAGAGTGCAGGAGAGAATAGACGCAGGAAATAGCGGACCAGTCGCTTAACCGGCCCGATCCTCCTTGCCTTCTCTGCGCTCTGCTCCTCTGACATATCGAAGGTTTTCAGGAAATCATCCTTAACATTGGAAACAATGCTTGAAAGCACAAAAAGAACCGAAAGCTCGAAATGCAGGTAGAATGATCTGTAGTCTATATTCGTCGTTCCTACAATCGCCACCTCATCATCCGCAATGAAGGTCTTGGAATGTATGAAGCCTGGAGTGTATTCATAGATTCTCACGCCAGCTTCAAGAAGCGGCAGATAGTTCGATCTTGTCACCTCGAATACGGATTTCTTATCAGGATAATGCGGCGTTATGATCCTGACATCAACACCTGACTCAGCAGCCATCTTCAGCGTTGCGATGAATGTGCTGTCAGGGACAAGATACGGAGTCATGATCCAGACATAGTCCTTTGCATTTGCGATTATCTGCAGATATACATCCTTTGTTATGGTATCAGGATCAAGCGGAGAATCACCGAATGGCTGGATGAAGCCATCGGTCTTCCCTGAGACAGTCGGGATATAAAGCCTGAGATCATCATGGGCATTGGACACTCCCATCCACATCTCAAGGAAAAGATATGTGAAATTCCATACAGCTGCTCCGCGGAACTTTACCGCATTATCCTTCCAATAGCCGAATCTTATCTCATCGTTGGAATATTCATCAGCAATGTTGAGCCCGCCTGTATAGCAGATATTCCCATCAATGCAGAATATCTTGCGGTGATCGCGGAAATTCAGACGAGGATTCATGTGCATATGAACACGATTGAAAGCAACTGCTTTTATCCCAAGGGCAGAGAGCTTTCGGTCATAGTACGCAGGAAGGGAGTTTATCGACCCGAGATCATCGTATATGACACGGACATCCACCCCTGCTTCAGCCTTTCTCACAAGCTCATCAAGAATTACTCCCCACCAATGACCTTCACCGATTATGAAATACTCTATGAATATGAATTTCGAAGCTTTCCGGACCTCAGAAAGGACATCGACGAAGAATTCATCGGCATATGCGAAGTACCTGCACTCGGTATCCATCCATGCCGTAAGTCCTGTCTTGTTCTTGATGAAGCTCGAAAGCTTTCTGTATTCGGG
>CALXKS010000065.1 GCA_944389015.1 uncultured Spirochaetaceae bacterium | reverse complement strand
GGAGGAAGACTATGGAAGAAAGAGTAGAGTCCCTCCGGAAGCAGAGGATTCCAGCGAAGAAGAGGCAGGAATGCCTGAAGCTCTTCGAAGAGGGCTACGGCTACAAGAAGACTGCGCAGCTTGCGGGTCTCAACACGTACACGGTCAGGGACTACAAGAGGCGCTACGCGTCGGGTGACAACACCTGGGCGGAGAGGGGAGGGAAGTGATTCCTTCCCTCTGATGACCAAGTGAGAAAGAGGTCTCAACTCTATCTCTTACTAAATATCTGTTGGCTCCATGGCATAAGCTGTGGGGCCTTCATAGGCTTATATGGGGATCTGGGGTTGATTAACCCTGAACATACATATTGAATGAGGAGACAAGGCTGCGGGAGGGCTGAAGTTCTATGCAGTGCGGCGCGCATGGAAGGGTTCCATGGGCATTAGGTCGTATTCGGTACATCTGCATGGGACGGGCTTCCTTCCGTGGCCATTATATATAGAGAAGGAGGATTGATTGAGTAGCATTGATAAGACTGCTGCAGTGACTGCTGAGATCAGCAATTGCAATAACATTTCCTCAGGAAAGGTTTCCTGGGAGAAGGGAAAGCTGAACATCAAGTATGGACTCAATGGAACAGGGAAGACAACGATAGGAAAGGCTATTATCGCATCGAGCAAGATTAAGTCAGAACTGCATCATGTTGAGTATACGCTTGAATCTTTGAGACCATAGGGGACAGAAGATGATGAATCAAAGAAACCTTCAGTCATCATCAGCGAGGATGTAGGGAAGGTTGCTGTATTCAATGAGGATTATGTCTCCTCTTTTCTGTTCACAGATGCAGGTTTGATGAGCGATGCGTTCTCTATATTCGTCAAGCTGGAAGGCTATGAGAATCGTATTGGGGAAATCAATGGCCTTATGAAAGCTCTTCCTAGGACATTCAGTGAAATTCCTGAGCTGGATACGCTTCTTGAAAGTCTTGGAAAGCTTATCGGAGAGTATGGGCGAGCCCAGAACAGAATAGGAAAAAGCACTGGATTCTATAAAGCTCTCTATGAAGGTAATAAGCTTGATAACATCCCCGAGGATCTTTCAGGATACAGTGGGTATCTTAAGCCGAATGAGAAGCTTGCTCCATGGTTGAAGTGGCAGAGTGATGGTCTTGGGTATCTGTCCGATGACAATGACCATTGTCCGTTCTGTACAGGTCCTATCAAAGCAAATAGAGAGTCAATCTCAAGACTTAGCACTGAATACAATGTCAGTGGCATCAAGCCTTTGGTGGAGATTCTTGAAGTGTGTGAGAGTCTCTCTGTTTATTTCAGCGATGAGACAAAGGAGAGGCTTGATAAGATCCTCCATAACAAAGAGAAGTTCAACTCCAATGACATTGATTTTCTGATGGGAATCAAATTCCAGGCGGAAAAACTTCAGAAAAGACTCTGGAGTGTGAAGTATTTCAGCTATAGAAGCCTCGATAATCCTTCGGAGATCGGGAATATGCTCAGGAATCTGTTTATTGAGATCGAGAAATATTCCTGCTTTGATTCCGCGAAGACCAGAGTTGTCACTGATGCAGTCAATAAGAACATCGAAGAGGTCCAGAAGCTTGTTGCTGATCTGGAAAAGAAGACATGTGAACTGAAGAAACAGATTGATAGCAGGATAATTGCAAACAAATCATTCATTGATACATTCATGGAACGCTCTGGATACAGGTATAAGATTGATATTGTTGATTTGGACGATCACGAAAAGTGCAGGGCGCTTCTCAGGACTTCCGATAATCAGATCTCTGTTGATGATGCAGGCAAGCATCTGAGCTATGGAGAGAAGAATGCATTCGCTCTTGCATTGTTCCTTGTCGATGTTGTTTATCAGAAGCCTGATCTCATCATAATCGATGATCCAGTGTCATCATTCGATGGCAACAAGAAATATGCGCTCTTCAGCATGCTATTCAGCGACAGGGATTCTTCAGAAAAAGCCTATTCACTTATTGGTAAGACTGTACTGCTATTTACTCATGAGGAGGAGATAGTAAGGGATGTCATCAGGGTGTTCGATAAGGAATATAAGGGAAAAGCTTCTGCTGCATTCCTTCAGGTTGATAAGAACGGCAATCTTGCGGAGAGAAGAATCAAGAAGGATGATATCAGAAGCTTCAGGTATTTTGCTGATAAGGCTGTCAGGAACAGCTCTATTCCGGATATCATCAAGGCGATATATCTTAGGCGCTATTTCGATATCGAGGACAACAGTGATGGGCCTGCCTATAATCTGCTTTCACAGCTTCTCCATAAGATGCAGATACCGCAGATGCGGGATAAATCAACAGGGGTGTTCCGGGATTTCACCGATGCAGAACGGTTAGATGCTGAAACTGCTATCAGGGAAATGATGCCTTCATTCTCATATGATGACATCTTCAAAAGCCTTACAGAGGAGAATCTTGTAAAAGCCTATAATGGAAGCATGTCAAACTATGAGAAGCTTCAGCTTTTCAGAGTTCTGGTAGGAGATAGCTCTGATATCAAGGATAAGGATCCGATCCATTCATATTTCATTGATAGCACATTCCATATCGAGAATGAGTCGATATATCAGCTTGATCCAAGGAAGTTCCCGACTGTTCCGCAGTATATCATCGATATATGCGATAAATATATTGCGGAGGAGTATAGCAATGCTCCAAATCAGAGAATGTTTCTAGAGAATTAGGTAATACTGCATGTGCCATTATTATTGTATTTAACGGCATAAAGGAGGCTGTTGTTTCTTAGCAACAGTCATCCTAAATAATTTATATTTACTAAAATATACCGTATTAAGAATAGTTATTTGATTAATAATCTTATTTTCTGATTTGGATCTCTCTTGCTTTTCTCCGTATATTCAATTCTGCCTTCTTTGATAAGTTCGTTTATCGCTTTGCGGAGAGAGGATGGCGGCATTGAATATCCCAGAAGACTTGCCAGCTGGGATATGGACAAGCGTCCATTGTCCGTAAGCGCAGAGAGGATTTCCTTTTTGAGTTCTTCTTTGTTTCGTCGTTTCTTTTGCTGCAGCGTATCATCAGATGGCAGGAAACCCTCATGGACTGGCAGTATAACGCTGAAATGGATGCGTTTGCTGTCTGTAAGGAAGATCGGATCGGGAGATCCATTCTCTTGCATTGAGCTGATTATCTTCGCGATGCCTGTATTGCGGCCTTCTGCCAGCTTCAGCTCTTTGAGATAATCACCGATTCTTCTGTTTCTGTATCGCAACCCGATTATATGACCTTCCCTGAGATCTTCGTCTGTTATGTATCTGTCAGGGCCGGGGAAGCTCCTTATTTCAAGATGGGTTGGAGTAAGAGTGACTGTAATGGGTTCTCTTATCTCATATGATTTATGATAAACAGCATTCACAAGAGCCTCTTCTATTGCTGCAAATGGATAGTTGAAGAATCTGATTGCTTCGGCCTGATAATCAAGCTTCCTGATGCTTTCTTTTATAACATAACCTCTGATGAACTGAAGGGCAGAGATTATCTGACTATCCAGCGGGCCGGAGAATCTTTTCTCTGTCATGTTCTCTCCTGCAGGGTCGGGTTTGTCAACAAATTCGATCCTGGCATATGGAAAGAACTTCTCGGGATTGATCGAGAAGAACATCAGTGCAATATTCCTCGGGAATCTCTGTTCCGCAGGGCCATCCAGAAGCCCCATCTGCAGGGCAATTCCTTCTGTACTGCTTCTATTGTCTATTGCAAGGGAGCTTCTTGCTCTGGCAAGGAAATCAGAGATAAGGGGCAGACTGATATCCTGGAGGCTTGCCTGCGTATTCGGTCTGTCATCAAAAGGTATGTTGTTCGCAAGAGAAAAAAGCTGTCTTTCCTCATCCGGATTTGCCTTTATGGTATTTGAGGCTTTGCGGATATAGTATGCCTTGCCGGATTTCGCTTTCTGGAAAATCTCGACAGGGCATTTATATGGACGGGAGTTTCCTCCGGGAACCCAGAGTATGAGTATGTCTTTTCCTTCATATGTCTCATGGGAGATCACAGGGATATAGCGGGGTTCTATCAGGTTGCATTTCTGCAGGATATCCTTGTTGATATCATCTATTGCATTTTTATCGAGTCCTTTGACGGGTAATCCGGGCATGCCGTTTTCATCTTCGATGCCAATGACGATGTATCCACCCCCGATATTATCGATATCATTTGCGAAAGCACATATAGTATGGATTATCGGCTCAGGATTCCACCCGGCTTTATAATCTATGCGAGAGCTTTCCACAGTCTTCTGTTCCAGGAGTTGCTTGATGTTTACCGGCAGGGCCATTGTTTCTCCTTTTCGAGCATTTACTCTTACTTTAACTTTAACTCTTACTTTAACTTTTAAAGGAAGTTTGCTAAAAATACAACAAAAAACATATATTAAATGCAAACAAGGATATTGCTAAGAATGCAGCAGTATGCATATCACGCTTGGATATACGATATCGTCTCTCTGGATGCAGATAGGCCTATTCAATCAGAACTACAGCTTCAGCCTTTATTGCCTTGCCTTCCCCGATAGGACCAAGCCCTTCTGCAGTCTTCGCTTTTACAGAGATCCTGTTTATATCGGTCTCAAGAGCATCTGCAATTGATTTTCTTATGTCGTCGATATGATCTCTGAGTTTCGGCTTTTCGAGAGTGACCACTGAGTCTATGTTTATGATCTTTGCCCCTGTCTGGATCAGGACTGATCTCAGCATCGCTCTGCTGTCCATATCCTTTGTGTAGTCCTTATTATCAGGAAAGCACATGCCTATATCGCCTTTGGCAGAGGCTCCGAGGATCGCATCGATTATGGCATGGAGAAGGACATCTCCATCCGAGTGTGCTTCCTCTCCCTTGTCATAGGGTATCTCAATGCCTCCTATCATAAGGCGGCGGCCCTCAGCCAGCCTGTGGATATCAGTGCCGAAACCTATTCTCATTCATCGCTTCCTTCAGCCATCAGCTCACGCATCCTTCTTGATGCTTTGGCGCTCTTCCTGCCTTTCTCCCGTGCCTCTGCATATTCTTTTATCTGCTTCTCTGCATCAGGTATGTCCGAAAGGAATGTAATCTTCTTATTGTCCCTTGATCCAGGAACGACTGTGCAGCTGTATCCTGCTTTCATGAAGACCTCAGCATCATCATCGGCCTCTGGGAGAGGGAATGAATCATATGCATCCATAAGCTCACTGGCACGGAAGATCTGCGGGGTCTGGACTGTTAAGAGTCCATTCCTGTCCACAGTCTCTGATATCATGCCATCCTTGCCGATGCGTCTGACAGCATCTGTCACAGAAAGGGCAGGGACTGCACCGCCTGCAACTGTTGCAGCTGCAAGAACGCGGATGATAAGGCGTGGATCGATGTAAGGCCTCGCGCCATCATGGACTGCGATGTATTCATAGCTGCATGGAATCTCCGATAGCTTTTCCAGCGCAAGACGTACCGATTCCTTTCTGGTAATCCCTCCTGGGACTATCATCAGCGGAATCGTTGCGATATCTATAAGGTCCTCAAGCGCGACGACTGTCTCATCCTCAGAACCCTCAGGGCATGTGACAATCATGCATGATAGCCCCGGTGTCTCATAGAAGGCTTTTGCTGCTTTATAGAGCACAGTATGGCCATCGATTGCCAGGTATTCCTTCTTTACTTTCTCTTCTGTATTCCCTGAAAAGCGGACAGAGGAACCTGCCGCTGTTATGATTGCTGCAAATGGCGGTATACTCATTTCTCAAGCTTGCTGAAGATCTTCCTCTTCATCTCCTCCTGGTCTATACCTAGCACAGAAGATGATTCATCTACAAGCAGGGTGAGCGCGTTGTCATAGAGCTTCCGCTCCTGGACGGGAAGCTCCTTCACCTTCGATCTGTGGTAGAGGGAATTCACGACCTTCGCTACAGCAAGCATCGAGCCTTCCTTCATCAGTTCCTGGTTGAGTATCAGGCGCTGCTTCCAGTCGGTTCTGCCCATCTCTCGTCTGACAGAGAGCGATGAGATGGCTTTCCTTGCTTCTGTAGCGCTTGCAAGATGTCTCAGCCCAAGTGACTGGGCTGTATCGACAGGCAATAGCACATCCATATCGGAGGAGTTGATCTGTACCCTGTAGTACTCGCGTGTGTTCCTCATCTCCTTTGCGAGTATGCAGCCAACACCCTGAAGAGGGTATACGACACTGTCGCCGATCTTGAAAACTGCATTTATCTCTGTGCTATTCATGAAATTATTCTATCATGGAATTGGGAATCCGGGACAAAATATTTACAAAATGTCCAAATGAAGGTATACCGCAAAAATGGCAGGATAATGGCATAGCCGCCTCAATTCTGCTTCTGGATTCAGCAGGACAACCAATTTAAATGAGAACAGAACATATCGTTTTAAGAATAGCTGTACTTGTCATTGGCTTATGGATCATGGCGCTTGGAGTGGCATTCTCAATCGCTGCGGATCTCGGTACCTCTCCGATATCAAGCGTTCCATATACAGTCAGCATGTTCACACCGCTTACTGTCGGTGTTCTTACCATTATTATGCATGTTGTATTCATTTCTCTTCAGATACTGATATTGAGAAAGGATTACAGCCCTGTCCAGCTGCTGCAGCTTCCGATTGCGCTTGTATTCGGTCTTATGACAGACGCGGCGGTCTTTCTCCTTTCCGGTATCGCTCCTGGAAATTACTTCGAGTCACTGCTGTTCTGCCTTGGCGGGATCATTCTTGTCGCTGCAGGGGTGACTGCCGAGGTTGCATCAGATACTGTGCCGCTTGCAGGTGAAGGCTTAGCGCTTGCTCTCTCGAAAGCAAGCGGAAGAAAGTTTTCCAGCATGAAGATAGCAGTTGATTCATCTCTTGTGATAGCTTCGCTTATTCTTTCCTCCATATTCCTCCATTCTTCCGGAGGGGTGCGGGAGGGGACTGTGTTTGCTGCGATCCTTGTAGGGCTTATCGCAAGATATTTCACCAAATCTGCAGAGCCTTTGAGGAGGAAGTATCTCTGATTATCTGTTAGAATCGGGGTATGACGGAGATAATAGCAAGGCGCACGTTCTCTACATCATACATAGTTCTTGATTCACTCTTCCTTATCCTCTTCCTGGCTCTGCTTCTGTGGAGAAGGAAGCGTATCGCAGCTGCAGTCGGCATAGTGATGGGCTTTGTCTATTTCTTTGTCGATTACGGTATCTTCCACCTTCTTCTTGGCACCAGGAGCATATCAGGAGGTGGAATGCTTCCGGTCCTTCTCTGGATGTCGATGAGCTATGGATTCACCAATTTCGTATGGATATGGCTCTGGCTTGAAAGGGATAGGAACCTGTTCTCCTGGTCATTATTGATACTTCTATGGTGGTTCTGCTGCCCGCTCCTTTCCTCATTCCTCCCAGGCTCAGGGATAACAATCCAGCGTACAACAGGTGCTTATCATCAGACAATGGCTCTGATTCTCTTCATAGGCTATCTTCTTGCAATCATATGGAATCTGAAGGAGAAGAAGGAGTACAGCATTCCGATCCCCTGGCTCCTCGCGATAGGAATCCTTGTGCAGGCAGGCTGGGAGATATCCCTCCTTATCGGAGGAATAAGAAGTGCGGGGCTTGCATTCGCTGATTCGATGAGAACCCTCATCATCAACTCGCTTCTGGAGACGAATCTCGGACTTCCATATAGCTATTCCATATTCATCGCTATCACTGCCCGTTTCAATGAGGATATGACAAGAAGAGTCCCAGCCCTTTCCTTCAGGGAGAGGATAAAAGAGAATAATGCGGAGAAGGCCGGATTGCTATAGATAGTAGAAAGAGATGGCAGAAGTCAGCATAATGCAGTATAAGAGAGAGAAGTATAAGGGAGGCAGATGGAGATAGAACTATGAAACGAAAGCTTCTGCTTCCTTTTCTCCTTCTTGTTCTGCTTTTCCCTGCAGTAGCGGATTCATACTCTCTTTCCGCGTTCATCTCTGGTGTATCGAATGGTCCCGACAGCTTCGGCTATAAGCTTTTCCCTCTTGGAACCACTTTCGGCTTTGAGAAGTTCTTCCGCATATTCAATGGACTTAAGGATGCCGAGTTCCAGGTTGAGATGAGCATGGCATTCAACGAGGATGTCATCTCCGAGCTGTATGACTGGCGTACGGGGCGGCCGAAGTGGAGCATGACGAAAGAGGAGGAGGCTGAGTATGAGTTTCTTTCCGGTACATATTTCTATCCAAGAGCATACATAGATGTCTATCTTGATCAGGGATTCTGGACAAATCCGCTGTATCCGGATGGAACGCTCTTCAATGTGAAGATCGGGTTCAACTCCAATTTCTCGATGTCCGTTGAGCGTCTCAGCCTTTCCCGCCCCGGAACGGACTCTCCCGTATTCACGGACTGGGATGGCAATACAAGATATCCTTACACAGAGTCTCTTCCCGCATTCCCTTGGTTCCAGGGATCCAGGAATGTCCTTTCGAACTACCTTTATCTTGATCTTTATCTGAATCTTGACCGGGACACGCCTACAGATGCAGAGCCGGAGCATGGCTTCTATATGGAACTTCTTCTGCAGTATGGTCCCTGGTGGCTTGCAAATAATATAATGAACGGCACCCAGAGCGATTACTTCAAGGCAACGCTTTATGCAGAGGAGAAGCTTGAGCTTTTTTCCATACAGCAGGAAAATGGATGGAACTGGGTGAATATGTACTTCGGACATTCGAATTCCCTGCAATATATATACGGTGATGTTGTTCCCAGGCACATGGTTCCCGAGGACAGGCTCAGGGGATATTTATCCGACAGGATATGGCTCCATTTCACCGGCCCGCAGTTCATGGCAGGAGACTGCTTCACATTCATCGAGCTGAATCTCTATAACACGATCCGGTTCGGCGGTGTGGTGAATGAGCCGGGGAATGTGACTCATGCTGTGGAGCTTCAGTCAAGCTTTACAGCTCTTGTCCAGATCAGGCTTTTCGGATTCATACGGCTTGAGTATCAGGTGGGGTATGATTTCATAAGAGGAATATGGCCGGAGAAGCCGCGGTGGTGGCAGAACGCCGCGCTTTCGTTCTATGTTTCGGTATAGGTGAGTGGAGATGAGAAGAATTGCCGCAGCTATTCTTATATTCGTTGCATTGTCCGCTTCCCTTCCGGCTATCGGCTTTGGCTATCATGTCTTTGAGATAAGGACGGAGCTTGAGTTCGGCTACGGGGTTTTCCCATCCTCCGTGATGTACCAGTTCAATTTCCCCATGCCCGATTTTATACCTGGTACAAAGACAGAGCTGGCATTCCGCCTGGACAACGGCCTTGTGTACAGGCATCTCAGGCAGAATCCCGATGATGGTTCATTCCTCGCTCTTGATCCTCCATCCTATCCTACGGAATATACGGTCCTCTTCGATGAGTTCAATCTTTTCTTCGGGCAGGGCTTTGTTGATACCAGCTTCTCAGATAATGATCTCGTCACGCTCTTCTTCTCGATCGACGGCAGATTCGAGAATGCGTATGAAAGGCTTTCCTGGTTATCAGGGCCAGGGGAGAGAGAAGGTGTATTCGGATACAGCGATGGAAGCGGATGGGTTGACAGATTCCCCGGTTCATCGTGGATGGGAGCTCCGGAGCTTGCAGGGGACAGAATGATGTTCCAGACATCGCTCACAACCGGAGTCGTATTGGACTATATGAGGGAGAAGGTGACAAGAAGGGATGGTGTATGGTTCGCATCCTATCTCAGGCTTGCGCCGGACTTCATGATCCTGAATGACGGAACGGGGAACTTCATCGCATCGTGGAATGAGCTCAAGCTGTCCAAGACTCTCTTCTCTGTGGATAACGAAAAGGATTACAGAGATCTCTCATGGGTCAGCATCGTCCTGGATAACCATACAGTCTACAGATATCTTTTCGGGGATAGGGTGCCTCAGTATATCCTTGGCGGTGATATATGGGGGGACTCCGATGTCCCTGCATATGATTCGGTGCTTACGAACAGGCTTTCGCTGACTATCTACGGACCTCAGATAAACAGCCGCGATACATATCCGCTTATAAGGATCTTCTGGGATTTCGGTGTCGGTTTCGGACATCCTCTCAACAGTATCCATGATGATTATGGGGTAGAGACCGTCGGCAGCTATGGTGTCCGTGCGGAGTTTATAATATTCGATATAGCTCAGCTATACTATGAGATAGGATGCGTCTATGATCCCGCATTCAATGAGAAGGTATATGTAGAGCAGAGATTCGGTTTTTCGGTGGGTATATGAGGAAGCTGGTCGTTTTCATTGCATTGGCTATATCTTTATCATCTCTGGGCGCAGTACCGACGATGTACCTCAGAGGGGCTGTTGAAGGGTCGTATCTTACCAATGTATTCTCCGATCCTCTTCCTATCAATGCAAGCGAGAGCTACCTTGAGGATATAGAGTTCGTAAAGAGGTGGAATGCAGGGGCTGCTCTCACCTTCGATACGTTTTTCGATGATTCGTATCCGGCAGGCCTGTCGTTCAATGCAGTATTCCGTTTCCCGATCACATCAGAGACGATATACCATGATGGCAGCTCATATGTCTCATATGATTCCCTCTCCTCACAGCGTATCGGCATATTCCTTGGGATAGGGCCTGTATTCAGGGGCAGATTCGGCATTGTGGATATAGGTCTCACGCTGCGTGCATCCCTTGGAAGCTATGATTACTTCGTCTCCGGCCTGATATTCGGAATAGAGGCAGAGCCTTTTATCAATGTGAATGTCACAGAGCATTTCTATATATCGCTTGGAATGAAGTATGATGCCCATCTGATGAAGTTCCTCAATGCTGAATCCTCGAATATCTATGAGGATGGATTCATAATGATGACTGCAGGGTGCTTTGTAGGCTTAGGTGCACGGTTCGGAGGCGGAGATGATTAAGAAGCTGGCTGCTGGAATCCTGATTCTCCTTGCTTTGGCAGTGCCTGCTGCGAATGCTTCTCCTGAGTTCTGGCTGGGCGCGAGCCTGAGGTATGATATGAACCTCATCTCCTCTGACTGGAAGGAGTACTTCCCTGCATATAATGACGGGAATATCAATTTCATCAATTCCGGCGGTCTTACGGTGAATTTCATCTACTTCTATTCACCATCCCTCAGGCTTGGCCTGTTCACTTCCCTTGATATGCTATTTCCTGTCGGGTATGTCGCATCCGATGGCTCTACTGTCGGTTATATCTCATATAAGTTCGACTACAGGATGGACCTTTCGATGGGGGTTGCATACTATCATATGCTTTCAGACAAGCTCGGGCTCTTCGCAGAGGCTGGCATGGGATACAGCTTCTATCGCATAGCGGTGTCAAATGACGTGAATGAAAGAGATCCGGGGAAATCAAATCAGTTCGGCGAATGGATAGCTCTTGCAGATCTCGGTATCGTATCGGTATACCGCAACAGCTTCTTCCGCTTCTACGCCACCTGCTCCTACTCAATTCTGAATTCCGGGTATCCCCTCAGATTCGGTATCGGGGCAGGAGGAGGCTTCATCTTCTGATCCAAGTAGCGCATAGAGCGATGATACTACCGGAACGGCAAGGATCATCCCCGCCAGCCCGAACAGGATCCCGCCAAGCGTTACAGCTGAGAAGACGTAGATAGGGGGCAGCCCTGTAGATGTCCCGACAACGCGCGGATAGATCAGATCTCCCTCAAGCTGCTGTAGTACGAATATGAAGATGAGGAATATCAGGCCTTTGATCGGCTGTGCCACTGCGATGATGAATGCTCCTGCCACAGCACCTATAACCGCTCCATAGATCGGGATCAGGGCCATAAGACCTGTGAACGCAGAGACAGCAGCTGCATATGGCATCTGGAATATGAGCATGCCGGTAAAGCATATCGTGCCTATTATCACGGCTTCCAGAACCTGTGCTGCTATGTATCTGGAGAAGGCCGATGATACTGTGCATGTGATTCTGCTGAGCTTTTCTGCCATCCTGCTGCTGACTATCTTTCCGGAGATTCTCTTCCAGTCTCTTTTAAGCAGATCCCTGTTCGTAAGGAAGTAGAATGCGAATACAAGGGAGATGAAGAAGAGAGCGGCTGCGGATACTGCGCTGGTAATCGTATCCAGTGTTATGTCGATAAGCGGCACACGGAGGCCTTCCAGCCATGCGATGGTCTCTGCTGTAAGAGCTATGCCTCCATCCTGGCTTCTCATCAGAATCCCGTTGATAACGGGAATCGCTTCTATGTCTATCCTGCTCCAGAGCTCTGTATTGGAGGCGAATGCTGAAAGCTGCGAGACAAGAATGCCGCATGCTGATATGAATTCCGGGATTATGAGGGAGAAGATCAATGAAGCGGCAAGCAATATGATAAGCAGCGAGAGCACTGCCGAGATGATATCTGCTTTCCTTCCGTCCATCTTTTCACTGAGCAGCTTTCTGATAGGAGCTGCGGGAATTGAGATTATGAATGCGATGGCTATGCCTCCAAGCAGGGGATAGAGGACTGATGATACTGCCTTCCATATTGCAGGAATAGTCCTCTCACCATTCCAGAGAATCACGAATATGGCTATCAGAGCTGTACCGGTGATGATAGTGCTTCCTGGTTTCTTCCTGTCCATGTGGAATAATATAATAGCAGTCATGCGGAAAAGGAAATTCCATGTTTTCCCGGAATGCGGATTGCAAAGGGTAAAGTATTGCATGATAAAGTGTTGACTCACATAACCGTTTATGGTAATTTCTTTAATCGCTGCTGTCAGTGAGACAGCGTATTTATTTGGATTAATTTCATTTATCAGAAATGTTTGGAGGAATAAATGGCTAACAAGTCCGCAGAGAAGAGAGAACGTCAGGAAGCTCAGCGCCGCCTTCGCAATCATGCTGCGAAAAGCACAGTACGCACAGCTATCAAGAAGTTTGATGCAGCTGTAGCATCAGGCGATAAGGCAGAGGCAGAGAAGGCTATGGCTCTCAGCTGCAAGCTACTCGATACAGTTGCAGGCAAGGGAATCATTCATAAGAACACTGCTGCAAGGAAGAAGAGCAGACTCGCCCACGCATACAACAAGATGGCTTAATCTGCTGATTTCTTTTCCGGAGGAGTCATTATGGAACAGAAATTGACAAAAGCTGCGATTATAGAGAGCATCCACGAGAAGCTTGGTACCAATCGCAATGATATCCATTTGGTCATTGATGAGCTTTTCGAGGAGATCAAGGATGGTCTGAAGAAGAATCAGATCATAGAACTGCGCGGTTTCGGAACCTTTGAGGTCCGTATCAGGAAGGGAAGGGAGAAGGCGCGCAATCCAAAGACCGGTGACGTTGTCTCTGTGGACAGACATGGTGTAGCTATCTTCCGCGCAGGAAAGGAGCTCAAGGACTTTGTCTGGGATATCACAGATGCGGCTGATGAGGACTGATAACATTGGATAATACAGCATCAATAAAGGCTGGACGTAACCTCAGGACATTCTGTTCTGAGGTTGTTGTTTTAGTAGCCTCGGCATTTATTCTTTCGATAGCTTCTCCTGGCTTCATGTCCGCCAATGGTGTATGGCCGGTTGCTTTCATCGCCCTTATTCCGGTCTTCGCCGTTATACGCCATACATCCTGGAAAGCCGTCTGGCTGTTCGGTTTCCTTTTCGGATTCATCTACCAGGTGTTCTTCTCTTACTGGCTCAAGAGCTTTCATGCGCTTGCCATCCTTCTCATTCCTGTGATCAAAGGCTTCGAGATGATGCTTGCTTTCATTGCTCTGAAGGCCGCCTCATCATTCTTCAGGCGTTTCGGGTATTTTTTCCAGACAATCATTTGGGTTGCCTATGCATATCTCTCGGAGAGCTGGTTCGCAGGAATCCCATATGGAAACATCGCATATGCGTTCTTCCGTTTCCATCCATTTGTCCAGATCGCTGATATCACAGGCATATGGGGGGTGATATTCCTCGCAGTGCTTCCACAGGCATTCCTTGGAAGCTATCTCTCCGATTATGCATCGCATCGCGAGGTGCCGTTCAGGAGATATCTTTCATCGAATCTTCCTTTCGTCATACTCTGGGCGGTGCTCATGGTATCCAGCCTGATCTACGGTGCTGTCAGGATAACCCAGTGGAACAGCAAGGAGCCCGACAGGATCTGGAGCGTTGCGACAGTGCAGCATAACCACGATTCCTGGAAGGGTGGGTATACCACATACCTGCATAACTTCAACAACCTCCGCCGCTTCACACTTGAAGCGCTTCAGGGTTCGGATCCTGATATAGTCGTATGGAGCGAGACTGCATTCGTTCCATCGGTTGCATGGCATACGAACTATTCAGAGCCGGGGACCGGATATGAGGCCACAGCAAAGATGGTCGATGAGTTCGTGGATTTCGCATCCAATCTCGGTGTTCCTCTTGTTACGGGAAATCCTGAGGGTGTCATCAAGGATCCTTCACTTCCGCCGATTCTGGAGGATGGATCCATGAACAGGACGGACTACAATACAGTAATCCTCTTCGATGATGGAAAAATCCAGGAGACATACCGCAAGCAGCATCTTGTTCCGTTTACAGAATACTTCCCATACGAGAAGGAGCTTCCATGGCTTTACAATCTCCTCCTTGCCAATGATTACAACTGGTGGGAACAGGGAGATGAGCCTGTTGTATTCAATTCCGATGGCATAAGGTTCTCAACGCCTATATGCTTCGAGGATGTATTCGGGTATATATCATCGGAGTTTGCTGCTGCAGGAGCTGATGTCATAGTCAACATGACGAATGACAACTGGTCAAAGAAGGTCAGCGCAGAGATGCAGCATGCCGCAATGGCTTCCTTCAGGGCAGTCGAGACAAGGAGGCCGATGATACGCGGAACAAATAGCGGCATCACCTGCCTGATAACCCCCGAAGGAACAATCCACGACATGATGGAGCCGTTCGCGATGGGATGGAATCTTTATGAGGTTCCGATCTATGAGGATAATCCTGTGACATTCTATTCCAGCCATATCGATCTCTTTGCCCATATAGCGGTGTATGCATCCTACGCCATTCTTGCAATCGGTGCAGTGCTGAGAATCATAAGGGCTGTTAAGGAGCGTAAGAATGAACGCTAGTCTCATAATGATCGGTACAGAGCTTACCAGAGGCATCATCCAGGATAAGAATGGTCCTATGATAAGCCGTGAGCTTACCCATCTCGGTGTGCATGTATCGCTGTTTGAGATACTTCCGGATGATGGCAGCATCGAGAGAGTCCTTGAGTCCGAGATCGCCCGCTCAGGTCTTGTGATGATAACGGGAGGCCTTGGTCCAACTACGGATGACATGACCCGCCGTGTCATAGCAGATGCTTCCGGACATCCTCTCGTACGCGATGAGGAGAGCTGGAAGACGCTTGTCGCAAAGCTTGGCGAGCGTGCTTATGGGCCGAATGAGAAGCAGGCCATGATCCCCGAGGGTTTTACGGCCATCCCCAATGGCAATGGCACAGCGCCTGGTTTCTATGGTTATGCAGGCTCCTGTCTGATAGTCTGTCTGCCTGGACCTCCCAGGGAGCTTGAGCCTATGCTCTATGATTCAGTTCTCCCTCTTATCAGGAAGAAGCTCGACCTTCCCGATGCAGAGCGCGATGAGTATTCAACATTCATCACGGCAGAGGCAAAGCTCGAGGAGCTCTATGAGGGAATTGATCCTGATCTTGATTGGGGAACGAGATTCCAGGACTACAGAATCTCATTGTATGTTTCAGGGAAAACGGCCAGAGAGCGCGGGGAAGCTATTGCAAGGCTCAGATCGAAGCTGGGAGAAGGACGCGTTGTCGATGGGGACACTGATCCTCTTACGATTCTCATCAGCGCGCTGACCGAACGGAAGGCTACTGTTTCGGCAGCTGAGAGCTGTACAGGCGGGCTGGCTTCCTCCCTCCTTACCGAACGCCCAGGTTCATCGTCATTCATGCTTGGTGCTGTCACTTCCTATGCAGCCTCCGCTAAGGAGAATGTCCTTGGGGTTCCTGCCTCCATAATAGAGAAGCATGGTACGGTATCCGGGGAGTGTGCACTCTCCATGGCTGAGGGTGTCAGACGGATCATGGGTTCTGATTACTCCTTCTCCATCACAGGAGTCGCGGGCCCCGATGAGGATGAGAATAAGCCTGTCGGGACTGTATATATCGGCTTTGCAGGAAAGGACAGGAAGAGTGAGAGCATCATGCTTAAGTTCATATCATGGGGAAGAGCATCTGTAAGGCGCCGTGCAGCAGCTGCGGCATTCATCCTGCTTGCAATGTATATTGAAGGAAGAAGCCCTTCAGAGATCGTCTCATCGTGGAACTATCTATGAGTTATGGGCGGAAGCTCTCCGCCCGTTGACTATGATTGGCTAACGGCTTAACATACAGCTATATCGTTCAGGCCTTTCATTGAAGGCGTCCCAAATTCTTTTAACTGAAATAACCCGGAGAATTATCAATGTCAGATGATTTATTTGACAATGCTGTGGAAGCTGAGGTTCCCGTACAGGATAATCCTGCAAAGGAAGCAGCTCCAGCCAGAAGAAGACCAGGAAGACCAAGGAAGACAAGACCCGCAGAGGGGGGCGAGAGTGCTCCTAAGCGCGTTACGATAAAAAGAAAACCGAGAGTTACTGTGAAAGCACAGGTGCCTGCAGAGAATCTCCCGGAATCATCAGAGCCCGTTCTGGAGGAGCCCGTACAGGAGACAGTTTCAGAGGAGATGCCCGTATCTGAGACACCGGCAGAAATGGTGGAGACAGCAGAGATTTCTGTGCCTGAGACCGTTTCTGAGGAGAGCGGTGAAGAGGGCGAGGAGGGCGCACAGCGCGGCCGTGAAGAGCGTTTTGACAGGAACGGCTATCGCCAGAACCGCCGTGACAAGCATATGCGGAACAATAACAGGAACAGGAAGGAGGATTATCCTCCTGAGGTCAATCTCGACGAGCATCCGGATGCTCCGCAGCTTTTCATATCCGTTCTTACGGCTCTCCACCTTGATGCGCTCAGAGACAGGGCAAGGGAAGCAGGTATCCCTGAGGATGTCATCTTCGATTCAAGGAAGCAGGATCTCATAGCGAAGATGCTGAGGCTCCATTCCGCGGCTGGCGGTGCGCTTCTTGTAGAGGGCGTTCTTGAGATTCTGCAGGAAGGCAGTTTCGGCTATATAAGATATGCTGTCAACAACTATCTTGCAGGAACAGAGGATGTATATGTGCCGTCTTCGATCATAAAGGCCGTTGGGCTTAAGACCGGAGATTTCGTCTATGCCCAGATACGTGCACCTCGCGAAGGGGAGAAGAGCGCAGCTGTGATACGCGTTCTCAAGGTGAACAACGAAGAGCCAAGAATGGCCAAGGTCCGTGCTCCTTTCGATTCTCTTACTCCTATATTCCCCGATGAGAGGCTCCATCTCGAGGTGATCCCTGAGGATGGAAGCGCGGATCTCTCAACACGTGTAGTCGATCTGTTCTGTCCGATCGGAAAGGGCCAGAGATCCCTGATCGTCGCACCTCCAAGAACCGGTAAGACAGTTCTCATGCAGAAGATCGCAAATGCAATCACTGCAAATCATCCGGAGGTCGTGCTTATTGTTCTTCTCGTAGATGAGCGTCCTGAAGAGGTCACTGATATGGAGAGGAATGTCAAGGCAGAGGTCATCGCATCCACATTCGATGAACAGGCCCAGCACCATGTCCAGGTTGCGGAGATGGTAATAGAGAAGGCAAAGAGACTTGTGGAATATAAGAAGGATGTCGTGATTCTCCTTGATTCCATAACAAGGCTTGCCCGTGCATACAACCAGACTGTTCCCGCTTCCGGTAAGATCCTTTCCGGTGGTGTTGATTCCAATGCCCTGCATAAGCCCAAGAGATTCTTCGGAGCTGCGAGGAATATCGAGGAGGGTGGATCGCTGACCATCATCTCGACAGCGCTTATCGAGACAGGATCGAGAATGGATGAAGTCATATTCGAGGAGTTCAAAGGTACTGGAAACAATGAGATAGTCCTTGACCGCAAGATGGCTGATAACCGCCGCTTCCCGGCGATAAACATCAAGAAGTCCGGAACAAGGCGTGATGATCTTCTCCTTGCCGAGGATGTGAGATCCAGGATCTATCTCCTACGTACTGCATTCGGGAATCTTGATGATATGGACATGTCTGTAAGCATCATTGACAAGATGCGGAAAACGAACAACAATAAGGAGTTCCTCGACTCGATGAATGCACCGGCGAGGATGATGTGAAATCTCTTGTCTGTGAAAGCAGACGATATATTCGATAGACCGGAGGAAGGAATATGAAGAAGGATATCCACCCTGATTACCAGCTACAGGAAATCCATTGCTCTTGCGGCAATGTGATCAAGACAAAGTCCACTGCAAAGAATCTGCATGTTGAAATCTGCTCGGCATGCCACCCGTTCTTTACAGGAACACAGAAGCTTGTTGATACAACTGGAAGAGTTGAGCGCTTCAACAAGAGATACAACAGAACAGCAAAATAAGCTGTACGCTGATGATTCTGGCCGGGATTTTTCCCGGCTTTTCTGTTAAATATGGCGTACTTGCAGTATATCTCTCTGTTTTATATAATTCCCCCAGAAAGGTGGGATGCAGATGGACGGCATTGATAAAGCCCATGCTGAGGAATATGGAGCGGAGCCCGCTGTACTTGTAGAGGTTCCGCAGGTTACAACGCTTCTGGGAGCGTTCTCTGAATATTGCAGCGGTTACGCTATCACAAGCACGAATAACCATGGACTCAGAGTTGCCATCACACCCAGGACTGATAATCTCGTACGTATCTTCAATGCTTCACGCGGAGAGCGCAAGAAGTTCCAGCTTGCTGTCATCAGACAGAGAAAAGAAGATAAGTGGGCCCAGATAGTCAAGGCTGTCTGCCAGGCTGTGATCTCTGCTGAGCTTCCCCTGCCAGGATTCGATATGACATTCAAAGGGCAGAGCGCCGTTGCGGATAATCCTTCCCTCACAGCTGCTCTTGTCTCCGGTATTATATGCGCACTCAACACTCTTTTCGGATTCGGCCTTGATGCGGACGGACAGGTGCGGCTTGCATTCAGCACCAACAGGTTCTCCGAAATCTACAAGCTCCGTCTCAGGGACCTCATCACAATCTTCACTGCGGTACCCGGCAAGATCATATTCTTCGATCTTGAAAGCTATGATTACGAGTCAATAGACTATCCTTTCGTAAAGGGGAGCGGGGTAGGCTCATACTTCATCGACTGCGATCTTCCTGAAGGGGAGCTCTCGGAGGAGGTGACGATCTTCAGGGAGAACTGCATAGATGCGGCAAAGCGCATGAAGGATATCCTTCCCAGAGGAGAGAAGCTGAGGCTGCTCACCGAAAGAGGCATAAGGAATCTCCACCTTCCGCTGCCTGAGGATCTGAAGAGGACAATCTCATTCGTCGTAGAGGATTCATCATTCGCAAAGAAGTCAATTGATTCGATAAAGAGCAGCAATTCGACTGCCCTCGGCAAGATACTCACAGCTGAGCAGAGGAATCTCTCAGAGCTTGCGGAGCTCACATCTCCAGAGGTCGACTGGCTCGTGAAGCGCGGTATAGAGACGCAGGGCGTTAAGGGTGTCACCGAAATCTCCGTAGGAATCTCCGGTACGCTTGTCGCTCTTATCGAGGACGGGGCTGAGGAGCAGTACAGAGCGCAGCTGGAGGAGTATGAGAGGATCTTCGGCTTCCATCCGATCATGCGCGAGTATGTTCCCTCTGGCAGCATAAAGGTCATCATCGGCAGCAGTGTATGAGAATACTTCTCTCAAATGACGATGGATACAAGGCGGAAGGACTGTGCGTCCTTGACCGTGTGCTGGCACAGGCTGGACATTCGATAGCAGCAGCTGCTCCTGAGACAGAGCAGAGCGGCAAATCCCATGGCTTCTCGATAACAGGCAGGATCAGGGCATCTGAATATGCTCCAGAGCATTACTTTTTCTCCGGGACTCCCGCAGATTGCATAATCTATAGCCATCGGTGCTCTCTCTTTGCAGAGATGCCCGATGCGGTCATTTCCGGAATAAACCATGGATACAATCTCTCCTGTGATGTCATATATTCCGGCACATGCGCGGCTGCACGCCAGGCGGCGATGTATGGGATGAAGGCCATTGCGGTCTCTGCAGAGCATGGTGGAGCCGATCTCCTGGGCATGGCCGCGGAGTTCGTCCGTGATAATCTTCAGTATTTTCTTTCTGTTATTCCCAGACACTCATTCATGAATATAAATATCCCATCATCATTCAGCGGAGGATGGGAGCCATCTGGTATCGGATTCACAGCATATCTGGATAATATCGTCGTCGAAAAGGATTGGGGCAGGGAGAAGATCCTGCGGATGGATGGCTGCGATACGATCCGTGAGGCCTCCGGAAGCAGATATCCTGCTGATTCCGAGGTCTGCAGAAGGGGACTGGCCTCTGTCTCCATAATAAGCTGTCTTCCTTCAATAGATGAAGATGGTATGGAGAGGCTTATCTGATGTGGGATGATATCTGCGCGCGCTGTGCCCTCTGCTGCTATGAGCGTACCGTCACGTCTGATGAGGTTATCATAGATCTTGCCTCTCCATGCAGGTATCTTGATGAGGAGACAAAACTATGCACCGTCTATGATCAGCGTCTTCAGATCAATGAACGGTGCAATAAGCTTTCGCCTCTTCATGCGATGCTCTCTACTTCAATTCCCCCTGCATGCGCATATATCGCATGGGCGGAAAAACACCATATACGCTTCAGGAAGAACAGGGAAATGGTGCTGGAGAATTAATTCCAGGGCCAGGTATCCGTAAGCCCGAAGCGTTCTGAAAGCTCATCTATCACCTTCTGCAGGGATTCCGGCACAGGACAGCCGTGCTTCATCCTGTAGCCTCTCGCTTCCCACTCAAGCTCGCCAGCTGTATAGATCCTGCTCTCGCCAGGGGCCTTCCGGCTTTCTCTCAGCTCCTTGAGGATCTCTGTGGCGATCTTCCTGAACAGCTTCCTTCCCATGAAGAACTCCGGATCTATTGCAATGAAGAAATGGCCGAGATGGTAGGGCTTTGGGTTGCCATCCCTGTCCTTATCAGTGAGATCTTTCAGGAAGCTTCCATTCTGAAGAGCTGCCGAGAGTATCTCTACGACTGTCGCATAGCCATAACCTTTATAGCCTGCACCATCTGTGCCGATTCCTCCAAGCGGAGCCAGTGCAGCCTTGCCGCATGTGAGATCCCTGAGAATCGCATCTGTATCTGTCCTTGTCCTTCCGCTCTCATCGATGACCCATCCTGGTGGAATGTCCTTGCCAGCTCGTCCATAGACCTCGATCTTCCCTCTCTGTGAGACGGAAGTCGCTGCGTCTATTATGAATGGGAATGGATCATCTGTCGGTATTCCGATAGTCAGGGGATTTGTCCCCAGCATGTTCTCAGTACCGAATGTCGGAGCGATGGAGGGCCGTGCATTTGTACCTGTTATGCCGATCATGCCTTTATCCGTTGCCATGGATGCATAGTAGCCTGCAATGCCATAGTGGCTGCTGTTCCTGACAACAGACATCCCCATGCCATACTCGGATGCCTTGCTGATTGCTATCTCCATGGCTTTGCGTGATGCGACATGGCCCATGCCATCATGGGCATCGATGACGCAAGCCGTCTTCTCATCCTTGACTATCTCTGTATTGGTTACCGGGTTCAGTATGCCTTTGTCTATCCTGTCGATGTATATGGGCTTAAGCCGCCCGATGCCGTGGCTGTCTATGCCTCGTTTGTCGGACTCTATGAGTATGTCTGAGATTATATCAGCATCGCCTTCAGGAACGCCTGAATGGATCAGGCATGCCTTCATGAAGGCCTCAAGCTTATCGAATGGGACAAACGCGCAGTCGCTGTACTTTTCCAGGAATTCCTTTTCTGTCATCTTTTCTCCTTCACTGATCAGTAGATCGCATATCCAAGCGGAGGGGGAGTAAGCTGGTCCCAGCTGTATCCTGAGAATCTCCACGCCAGACCTATGTATCCTGTTCCCGCGAAGCTGAATGTCTTTCTCGGATTTCTTTCGTCCTGGACGAGGAACTGCGGATAGAGGGTTGTTCCTACTGTCACTCCGATATTAGGGTAGGTCGTATCGAAATAGTAGGTGAATGATGCATCAATGCCCGCTCCGAATCCGAAGGATTTGTCCCATGCCCCTTCCAGGATCACTGCCGGACCGACTGTAAGGTTTATAGCAATCTCCTCAGTGGGCCTGAATTCAAAGCCGGGGCCGGCGATGAATCCGACAAGAAAACCGAAATAGTTATGTGCGAAGCTGAATGCGACATCTGCATGCGTGCTTAATCCAATCCCGACGTATCTTGATACATCCCCAAGATACTGATAAGTGGAATTGAATCCCAGGATGCCCGCATCCCGTGTCGAGTAACCTCCAGTGAATCCGATATTGCCCATCTCTGTAGCTGCTCCCAGCGGTACTGCGATCATAAGAGCCAGCATGATAATAGCAAATGCTTTCTTCATTCTCTTCATTGTCTATAGTATACAGGATTCCACAGAAGCAGGCAGAAGATTTCAGCATGTTCTGATATAGATCCATGGATCTGCCCTCTTTTTCCTTTCCGTCTTTCTCTGCAGCATGCTGGATGTTGGATTTTTTCCACTGCTTTACTATAATGCATGCTGATAAACCATCAAGGAGTTTTCAATGGATATAGATGTGAAGAATCTCCATCCGCTCGAGGTAAGGCTTCTGCGCCATGTCGCCAGTGGGGAGGATATCACGCCGGAGAGGATTATCCGCGATCTTGACTATAAGGTCGGCCAGTCCAATCAGGCATTTTCTTGGCTTACTGCAAAAGGGCTTGTGGAGGAGAAATCCAGAAGCCATAGAATCAGCTACGAACTTACGGATTTCGGCCGTTCAGAGCAGCTCAATGGTCTTCCGGCAGAGAGGATTTTCGCATTTATAACAGAGAACGGCCCCCATACCCTTCCAGAGATTGCTGAGGCGCTATCTCTTGAGAAGAGCGATGTGGGATCTGCTTTCGGACTTCTGTCATCAAAGGGATCTGCGAAGATGAATGAGGAGAAGAAGGCTGCAGCGGCTTCAGCAGAGCTTCCTGAGGAAGTCAGGATACAGCGCTCTCTTCTCGATAAGGCTGCTTTGATCGGATCGGTTGATGAGAATGATCTCTCTGCCGATGAGAAGAAGGCAATCGGCGCACTTGCGAAGAAGCGCGGAGCACAGAACTCCGCATTCCGCATCGTCGAGCGCGATGAAATCGTGTATGCGCTGACTCCTGCAGGGGAGGAGGCTAAGAAAGCTCTTGTAGAGGCGAATATAACAGGAGAGGAATTCGGTATCCTTACTCCTGAGATGATCCAGTCCGGATCATGGAAGAATGGAACATTCCGTCCATATGGCATCAATGCGCCGACTTCCAGGCTTATTCCCGGCCGCAGGAACGCATATTCAAATTATCTCCAGTGGGTGAAGGATAAGCTCATCGCACTCGGTTTCGAGGAGTTTGACGGTCCGCTTGTAGAGAATGAGTTCTGGAACGGAGATGCTCTTTTCATGCCGCAGTTCCATTCCGCGAGGGATATCCACGATGTCTACTATGTAAAGGATCCAGTGCACTGCAAGAAGATCGAGGAGCCATGGCTTTCACAGGTTGCAGCAACCCATGAGAATGGCTGGAAAACCGGTTCAAGAGGCTGGGGATATACATTCGACCATGAATTCACAAGGCGCCAGGTCCTCAGAAGCCAGGGTACTGTCCTCTCTGCCCATCAGCTTACCAAGGCCCATATCCCAGGCAAGTATTTCGGTGTTGTACGCTGTTTCAGATATGATCAGGTAGATGCGACCCACGGAGCGGATTTCTATCAGACAGAGGGAATCGTGCTTGGAGAGGATGTCAATCTCAGAAACCTTCTCGGACTTCTGAAGATGTTCGCGGAGGAGATTGCAGGAGCGGAAGAGGTGAAGTATGTTCCGGGCTACTTCCCGTTCACAGAGCCATCTATCGAGGTGCATATCAAGCATCCGGTGCTTGGATGGTTTGAGCTCGGTGGTTCCGGGATATTCAGACCTGAGGTTACGAAGGCACTTGGCATCGATGTGCCAGTGCTTGCATGGGGCCTCGGCATCGATAGAATGGCGCTTATGCACCTTGGCCTCAATGATCTCAGGGAGCTTTTCACCCCTGATATCGAGAGCGTAAGAACAAGGAGGGGAAACTGATGCCTAAGATTGAAGCACCTGAGAATATATTCTTCTCTCTTCTGGGAAAGAGGATGACCGATGATGAGCTTGTGGATATCTTCCCTGTTGCCAAGGCAGAGCTCGATGGCCATGATACAGAGACCCATACCATAAAGATTGAGCTCAATGATACCAATAGGCCTGATCTCTGGTCGACAGCAGGTGTTGCCAGAGCTCTGAAGTGCTACCAGAATGAGAAGATCCCTGAGTATGGGTTCTTCTCCACCGCAGATGATGAGAAGCCATCCGATGGCAGGATGGTTATAGATGATGAGTCTGCAATCGGCATCCGTGACTACTCCGTGGGCTTTGCCGCTAAGGGGAAGAAGGTCGATGATGAGCTTCTTGTGAATCTCATCCAGAGCCAGGAGAAGCTATGCTCGAATTTCGGCAGGAAGAGGAAGACGATCGCTATGGGCATTTATCGTTCGAACCTCATCAAGTATCCTGTGCATTATGCTGCAGTCGATCCTGATGCGACGAAGTTCGTGCCGCTTGGGATGACAGAGGAGCTCTCGCTCAGAGAGATACTGACAAAGCATCCGAAGGGCAGGGATTATGGTCATATTGTCTCATCATTCCCCCGCTTCCCGTATCTTTATGACGACAATGGCGATACTCTCTCGTTCCCTCCTGTCATAAACAGCGCGCGCATTGGTGCTGTTGAGGTGGGGGATTCCGATTTCTTCCTTGAGTTCTCAGGTCCTATACTCGATGACCTTCTTCTTGCTTCATCGATCATGGCGTGCGATATGGCGGATATGGGATTCGAGATTCTTCCTGTGAAGGTGCGTTTTGCAAAAGAGACGCCTTATGGAAAGGAAATCACAGTGCCATACTACTTCCAGAAGGAAGTGCATGCATCATCGGAGCTTATTGCGAAGAAGCTTGGGCTTTCCCTTACGGCAGATGAGGAGATCAAGGCCCTTGGGAGAATGGGAGTGAGGGCCAGAAAGGATGGGGATGGCGTTACGATCAGGGTTCCTGAGTACCGCAATGACTTCCTTCATGAGGTGGACATCGCGGAGGATGTGATGATCGGCCATGGCCTCCAGAACTTCGAGCCTGTCATGCCGTCGGACTTCACGATCGGACGTCTTTCGCCGGTTGAGGAGTTCTCTAGAAAGGTCAAGGAGATCCTTGTCGGACTTGGATTCCAGGAGATGATGTACAACTATCTCGGATCGAGGAAGGAGTACATCGAGAATATGCATGTAAGCGATGAGAACGCTGTATTCATCGCCAATCCGATGAGTGAGAACTATGAGGTGATAAGACCTTCGGTCCTTCCTTGCCTCTTGGAGAGTGAATCAGTATCCGGCCATGCTGTCTATCCTCATAACATCTTCGAAATCGGAAAGATCACAGTGCGCGATGATAGCGATAACAGCGGAACTGTCACTAAGGACAGCCTGGGGTTCTTCTCCTCAGATGCGAAGATCGGATACAACGAAGCTGCATCTTATATCAATACGCTGATGTACTTCCTGCGAAAGGATTATACACTTCAGGAGGCAAAGGATGATCCAAGATTCATCCCTGGACGCGCTGCTCTCGTGATTGTCGGTGGCAAGACAGTTGGCATTTTCGGAGAGACGCATCCTCAGGTTCTTGAGTCCTGGGGCTGCTCAATGCCTGCTATCATGGCAGAGCTTGATATCGGGGCACTGCTTCAGCTGTGATCATCAGGTTCGATTGATGATATCTCCCTCCTGGATTTTCCGGAGGGAGTTTGCATATGAAAATGGTATAATACTGCCGTGAAAGATTCTGACATAAAGCTTATAGCTTCGTGTTTCGGGCTTGATGATATCAATGGGATTTCCGAGATATCATCGGGACATATCAATGCTACATATAGAGTTGATACCGCAGAAGAGAGCTTTCTGCTACAGCGGATAAACACTTCGGTATTCACAGATCCATATGCTGTGATGGAGAATATAGCGAGAGTCCTTGAAAGAATCCCTGTCCTTCGCCTGATACGGACAGCAGAAGGCGGCCTTTGCTATTCCTGCAGCAATGGCGTATGGCGCATGTATAATTTCATCGGGGATTCCATAAGCTATGAGCGTATTGTTTCTGCTGATATGGCAGGACGGATGGGCCGGGCCCTGAGGAGTTTCCATACTGTTCTTTCCGGACTCGATGCCTCAGCTCTCTGTGAGACAATACCTCGCTTTCATGATATGGACTACCGTTTTTCCCAGCTCGAGGATGCGATCAGGGAGGACAGAGCGGGGCGGCTCTCATCTGTCCGCGATGAAGTCTGCTTCATGATGAGCGGACGTGAAAGGGCCTCCAGGCTCTCCCATATGTATGCTGATGGTCTCCTGCCAAGACGTGTAACGCATAATGACACCAAGCTCTCAAATGTTCTGTTTGATAGGAGAACAGGGGAGTACATAACATTCATCGATCTCGATACGGTCATGCCTGGTACGCTGCTGTTCGATACCGGCGATATGATCAGGACCGGGTGCTCAACGGCGGCAGAGGATGAGGAGGATCTTGATAAGGTGCATTTCTCGGAAGAGTTCTTTGAGGCGATGAGGGATGGGTATATCGAGGGGAATGATATGCTGACCCCTATGGAGAAGGATCTTTTTGCAGAGTCTGGACGTACTATCACATTCATCATGGCCCTGCGATTCCTGACTGATTATATCAATGGTGATGTATATTATAGAACTGAATATGCCCATCATAATCTGGTAAGAGCCAGAAACCAGATCCATCTTATAATGGAGATGGATGATTATCTCGGAGGTCAGTCTTGAAGTACTTTGATGAGAATACAGGACTTTTCATCGCAGATAGCTCAGAGGATCCGCTGAAGGGAATTGATGTTTCCTCCGATGCTATTCAGGGGGCACTTTCCGGATACATTCTCTCTGTTTCAGGGTGGAGGGCTGTATTCGCTCCTGGCGGCGGAGAGGAGGATCACAGCAATTACATAAAGGATGAGGATGCAGTGCTTGCCGCTGCTGCAGCAGAGGCATTCTTCAGGTATCTGGGCAAAAGGGAAGCGAGGATCATCATTGGTTCCGATGCCAGACCGACAGGGCGTATCCTCACCTCCATTGCTGTCAGGATCATGATTGCCCTGGGCGCGGATGTATCGCTTCTCGGCATGGCTTCTGCACCGGAGATCATGGCCTTCTCCAATGCAGGATACGATGGCTTCCTGTATATTTCCGCTTCCCATAATCCCATCGGCCATAACGGATTCAAGTTCGGTATCGATGGCGGTGTTCTTCCCGGAGCGGAGGCTGAGAAGGTGAAGAGACTCTTCCTTGAAGCTGTGGGACAGGATGGACTTGCAGAGCGTATGGGAAAGCTCTCCTCATCCATCACTGAGGATGATTACCAGAGCGTGCTTTCCAGGCATGGCAGCGTAAAGAAGGATGCGTTGCGGTATTATGAGGACTTCGTGATGAAGACAGCCCATGCTGATGAGGACTTCATCATGCCATTCGGCATTGTCATTGATTTCAATGGCTCTGCACGCTCTTCTTCGATTGATATCCCATTTCTCAGGAGGCATGGCTGCGGCATCTGGGAGATGAATGGTATCCCGGGACAGATTGCCCATGGAATCGTCCCTGAAGGCGAGAATCTTGAGACTGCGAGGGCTGTCCTGGAGGATATCCATGTAAAGGATCCCTCTTTTATTCTCGGTTATATGCCCGATAATGACGGTGACAGAGGCAATTTCGTATACATAGCGGATAATGGGAATGCTGAGATCCTCGATGCGCAGCGTGTATTCGCTCTTGTTTCGTCAATCGATCTTGTCCATGCAGCGATGCTGAACCCTGGCAGTCCCATTGCCATTGCTGTGAATGGATCTACATCGCTGCTTGTCGATGATATCGCCTCAAGAATAGGCGTAGAGGTCTTCCGTTCCGATATAGGAGAGGCAAATGTCGTATCGCTGTCAGAGAACCTCAGAAGCCGGGGATATATCGTCCCAGTCTGCGGAGAGGGCAGCAACGGAGGCATAATAGCATATCCTTCGAAGGTCCGCGATCCCATGAATTCCGTTATGACCATATCGAAGCTGTGGTCAGTGCCGGGTGTTTATGGCAATCTCATGAAAGCACTTGGAAAGGAAGAAGGCGATGGAGTATCTATAGATAGGCTCGTCTCCGCATTCCCCCGGTATCATATGACTCCATCATTCTCAAAGGCTGCTGTAATGAAGATCAGGAGCAGGGATTTCGATGCTCTGAAGGCAGAGTATGAGAAGATTCTCTCATCGGAAATCAGCGGGAATATGGCATCAGATGCAGTTTCATATGAAATCAAGCAGTATGAAGGAGCCGATGAATATACTGGAATGGGACCTGAGCATCGGCCGTATCCATCATCTGGCGGATACAAAGTGCAGTTCATTGACGGGGAAGGAGAAGCCATTGCCTATCTCTGGCTCAGCAGATCACGGACAGAGCCTGTATGCCGCATCATGGTGAATGTGAAGGGTTCTGGAATCGGGGAGCATGACAGACTGCTTTCCTGGCAGCGGTCGATGGTAGAACGGGCAGATGCGAGGGCAGAGAAGCTGCAAAGTTGACTGTGCAGGAAAGCTTTCATGCCTCTTTCCGGGTTTGGCTCTTTGTTCTGTATGCTTTTTCAATATATTATCTAGGTTATGGTACGGCTTTTCATTGCATTATTCTTTCTTATCATCCCCAGTTCAGCATATTCCGCATCCTATGATGGGATAATGGCTGTAATGGAGAATGAGAGTCAGGATGCAGCAGGTCTTGAACTGTCATATGAAGCCGGCCTCATATCGATAGCCGAATCAGAGCTTGATGATACCGTTGATTACTCAGTTTCATTTGCTGCGGATCCCCTTGCCGATATGGATGATGGAATACTTCGTATAAATGAGCTGTCATTCGGCGTTGTGCTTCCTGATGACGATACGACCATCTCAGCTTCTGTTCCATCTGGAATACGATACGATGGAAGAGGTGCAGTCATCTCTCCGTCTCTCTCCATCAGCCATACATTTGACTGGGGCCATGATGACGAGAAGCTGAAGGATCTCCAGACAGAGGCTCTCCGGATGTCTGGTGGAAGGCAGTATGGGACGGGAAAGCTCTCAATCAGGCAGAATACCATTTCATTGATGATTGAGATCCTTTCAAATGAGAAGAGCATCGAGGAGAGCAGGGAGATGCTGAAGGATATAGACAGGGATATCTCGGATTCAATCTCTCTGGGAATAACCACAGAGGGCTCTCTTCTTTATCAGGAGCTTATGCTCGAGAGGAAGAGAAGCGAGGATTCTCTCAGGATCTCCGAGAGGGAGAGGGAGGAGCTCCTGCTCCGGTATTCGGCTCTTACCGGGCTTTCATGGGATGGTCTAACGGATATCCCGGAGCCTGTCTTCCCTGAAATCCTATCTGTTATCTCTTCTTCTACCGTGAATGAGGCGGAAGTGGAGATGCTTATCGCAGAGGAGAATGTGCTTCTTGAGGAGTCTCAACAGAATCCGAGGAAGCTAACTATAGGGGGAGAGGCTGGTGGAAGCGCGGAGATAGCTGAAGGACTCTATCCCCTGACGGGAACGAGGGAGGATGCATTGAAGCTCGGTGGCACTGTCGGATGGGAAGGTAATGACTGGTCCTTGTCTGCCACGGGCGGCGGAACCTGGGATCATGATTTCGGATTCACTCCTTCCCTTGCGCTCTATGCTTCATGGAGAAGCGGGACATCGGAAAGCGATGATCTGCGGCTCAGATCCCTCCGGAATGAGGCCAGGATCAAGGAAGATGATTATCGTGATGCTCTTCGTTCATTTGAGGATAGCAGGGAGGACCTCTGGGGAAGAATGCTTTCCTGGGAGAGGGAGAGAGCGGAGCTGGAAGCAGAGGTAAGCTATAAGAGATCGCTTTATGAGATGGCCTTGGTGAAGCATGAAAGAGGACTTGTTGCCGCAGAGGATGTCCATGATGCCGAGATGGAGCTCCATCTCCTTGATTTCGATCATGATATCCTCCTTCTCCAGGGGCTTTCCCTTCAGGCCGATGCTGAAGCTCTTATTCTTTAGGAAAGAATATGGTCAGGAAGAACAGAAAGAAAATACGAAGATATCTGATTGCGATAATAGCTATTGCAGCGCTGGCTGCCGTCGGATTCCTTCTTCTTGGAGATAGAACGGAGGAAATGCCTGCTGCGGCAGTACGTGAAGCTGTCGTGACATCCAATACATATACGCAGATCATCGATATCTCAGGATATGTCGAGCCTTATGACAGCCAGACGCTCAGATTCAGATCCACCGGAGCTGTTACCGGTGTCTTCGTGGAAGAAGGGGATCATGTCGTCAAAGGTCAGAGACTTGCCTCAATAGACAATACCCAGCAGCTTGCATCGCTTCAGGAGATAAGGGATCAGATAGAAGAGGCGGAGCTTTCCGGCTCTGAGCGGGATCTCAGGCTTCTCAGGCTGAAGGAGACCAATGCCGAGAACTCCCTGGAGTATACGAATATCGTAGCACCATTCGATGGAGAGGTCGCATCTGTCGATGTGGACGAAGGTGATTTCTTCGAAGGCGGGGATGAGGTCATAACCGTTGTTGACCGGTCCAAGCTCAAGGCTGTTGTGGAGGTTGATGAGATCGATATGCAGTATGTGACAGAGGGCCAGGATGCGGAGCTTGTATTCGAATCATGCCCGGAAGAGACCGTCCATGCCTTTGTCTCATATATTCCGATGCTTGGACGTTATACGGATCAGGGTATAGGTGTTGTTGATGTTGAGCTGCTTATTGAGGATCCTCCTGCTGCGATAATGCCGGGCTTCACATTCGAGGGAACGATGGCTGCGGAGAGCGAGGTCTCCATGCTTCTCATTCCCCAGAATGCGATAACAAGGGGCCGTGGTGGTTCAGAGACCGTTGATGTGAAGAGGGCTGATGGCAGTACAGAGACTGTATCCATAAGGACGAAGTATCTGGGAGAGGGGCTTTCAGAGCTTCTTTCCGGGGATGTGAGCGAAGGTGATGTCCTTATCGTGAGATCCTCCGGCAGAAGCATGATGATGGATGCTCCTCCCGCGCCTCCGGGAGGCCCTAGGTGAAGACTGCGATTGAGATGAGGGATGTATCCAGGATATATACTGTCGGTGATACCATCGTAAAAGCCCTTGATGGCATTTCCCTTGAGATAGAAAGCACGTCATTCACTGCGATAATGGGTCCTTCCGGATCGGGTAAATCCACCCTTATGTCGCTTATCGGGTGTCTGGATGTACCGACTGCCGGAACAATCCTGATCGATGGCGAGGATACAAGCGGCATGGATGAGGAGGAGCTTGCATATATCAGAAACAGGAAGATCGGCTTTGTATTCCAGCATTTCTCATTGCTTCCGAAGCTCAATGCCCTTGATAATGCCGCACTTCCTCTCCTGTATGCCGGGCTTCCACAGAAGGAACGGAGGGAAAGGGCGGAGGCGATGCTCGAGCGTGTCGGGCTCAAGGATAGAATGCTCCATAGGCCTTCTGAGCTATCGGGAGGGCAGAAGCAGCGCGTTGCCATCGCGAGGGCTTTGGTCAATGATCCTGCAATCCTTCTTGCCGATGAACCTACAGGAGCTCTTGATTCAGTGACAGGCCATGAGGTCATGGATCTTTTCCATGCGCTGAATGAGGAAGGGCATACGATTGTCTTTGTCACGCATGATGCTTCCCTCGCTTCTGAGTGCGGCAGGATTATCCCGATAAAGGATGGGAGGGTCGCTGATGATGGTGCGTGAGAATATAAGGATGGCAATAGCCTCGATGGCGGGAAGCAGGCTCAGGACATTCCTTTCCCTTCTAGGGATCATGATCGGTGTTGCCTCTGTCGTCGCTATCCTCAATCTCGGCAGGAGCGTTACAGAGAGCATGTCAAGCTCATTTGAGGTTGGAGGACTTGATACCATCAGCATCATGCCAAGAGGCGCAGCCCGTGAGACCATGATATTCACAGAGGAGTTCGCCTACAGTCTGATGAGTGAGATCGATGGGATACGCGAAGTCCTTCCCGTAGTCTCATCTGCTGCGAATGTCCGGAACGGGCAGGAGATTTCAGAAGGTGTGATGATACAGGGAGTGACATCTGATTATTTCGCATCGAACTCCCTGGAGGCTGATGATGGTGCCTTCTTCTCTGCAATCGACAACATAAACAGAAGACAGGTCGCTGTCATCGGCCCGGAACTTGCTGATGAGCTCTTTCCCGGAGAGAATCCGGTAGGGAAGTATATCTCGGTATTCAGGCATCAGGCCAAGAGCTTCCAGGTGATCGGAGTGCTGAGAGAGAGGGATGAGGCGCAGGGTACTTCGTACAACTATACGCTCTTCATTCCGTACAATACCTATGTCCAGCGTTTCAGGAGGACAGATCAGGTCGGGACATATGTTGTCAAGACCGCAGAGGGATATGATGCTACGGATGTTGCAGATGATATAGAGGAATACCTTGATGAGATCGCAGGCTCTGACTACTATCGCATATTCAGTCCCGCGACGATAAAGGAGATGGCAGACTCTGTCATGTCGACATTCTCCATGTTCCTTGCAGCCATCGCAGCCATATCCCTGGTCGTCGGAGGAATCGGGATAATGAACATAATGCTGGTCTCCGTTGTGGAAAGAACGGGGGAGATCGGTATAAGGAAAGCCCTCGGAGCAACCCCAGGGGCAATACGATCCCAGTTCCTGGTGGAATCTGTGACGCTCTCTTTATCTGGGGGGCTTCTCGGTCTCATTATCGGAACGGTGCTGAGCATGGCTGCTGTGAATATTGCGGGGTGGCCGCTCCATATCTCTCCCGGTGCTATTCTGGTATCACTCGCTTTCTCCCTTGCAATAGGTATATTCTTCGGCTGGTATCCAGCCGCAAAAGCTGCCAGACTGGAACCTATGGAAGCACTTCAGAGGGATTAATTCCTTCAGTGGATAGCAATAGACAGGAAACAGGCAAAATTGCAAATCTTTGATGTTTTTTCATATCCCGCATGTTACAATTATGTAAAACAGAACGGAGGTGCTTAAAATGGATATCAAGGAACTTAACAACGTCAGTCCGCTCCGCATATTCGAGGAATCCATCAATGGAGGCCTTGGCCGCGGTAACCTCGGTGTGATTGTGTCCCGCCATGGTGTAGGCAAAACAGCATGTCTGGTCCATCTCGCAACTGATAAGCTTTTCAAGGGAGAGAGTGTCATTCACGTGTCTTTCTCCGGCAATGTAGAGCATGTCATAAACTGGTATAAGGAGGTCTTCAGGGAGATTGCAGAGCTTCAGTCCCTGGACGATGCCGCCATGGTCTACAATTCAATCCTCGCAAACAGGGTTGTGATGAATTTCTCCCAGGAGCAGGTTCCTGTAGAGAAGGTGCTTGCATCGCTTGAATCGCTGATCAGCCAGGGTTCATTCAAAGCCGATTGCATCCTTTTCGATGGATACAAGCTCACAGTTGCAGACGAGGATGATATCATCAAGATCAAGGAATTCGCGAAGAAGATGGATCTTGAGGTATGGTTCTCCGTATCTCCTGTGAATCCTGATGTCGTATATGATGAGCATGGTGTTCCGAATACACTTGTTAAGTACTATGATCTCATTGATGTCCTTGTTGCGCTTAAGTACGATGACAAGATCGATAAGGTAGTCATGACCGTTGTCAGGGCACATCACGCGAACGTGCCGAAGCCGATGAAGGTCAATCTCGATCCGAGAACGATGCTTATATCAAAATAGCCAAATAAAGATCAAGAGTATTCTGGAGCAGGTGAGAGCCTGCTCCTCTTGTTTCAGACCAGATTTAGAAGATGCTGCATCAGCAGTGATACCGCTGTGATCGATACCCAGCAGGAGAGTCCCAGTATGAGTGGCTTTCCGCCAGTTTTCACAAGCTTTACGATATCCGTATTCAGCCCGATGGCCGCCATGGCAAGGACTATCATGAATTTCGACAGCGTCTTGAATGGGGCGAATGTGCTTTCAGGAACTCCGAATGCTGTGCATACAGTTGTGATTATCGATGCGAGCACGAAGAATAGTATGAAGAACGGGAACACGGACTTGAGTGAGACCTTGCTGTCTGTTCCTTCCTTCTTCGTCCTGATGAAAGCGAGAATCAGCGTTATAGGGATGATTGCCAGTGTTCTGGTCAGCTTCACAGTGACGGCTTTATCAAGGGTCTCTGATCCCAGTCCCCACATGCTGTCCCATGTTGATGCACAGGCCGTGACAGATGATGTGTCATTCACTGCCGTTCCTGCGAATATCCCGAACGCCTCACCGCTTGATGTGCTGAAGCCTATGACCGTTCCAAGGGCAGGGAAGATTATCGCAGCAAGCACATTGAAGAAGAATATGACCGAGATTGCCTGTGCGACCTCTTCATCATCCGCTCCTATCACAGGACTTGCCGCTGCAATCGCAGAACCTCCGCAGATGGAGGAGCCTACTCCGATGAGAGTCCCTGTATTCTTCTGTATCTTCATTGCTTTTGAAAGCAGGTATGCGACAAGAAGGGATACGGTTATCGTGGAAATGATTATAGGAAGGGACTGCAGTCCTGTCTCTGCTACGACAGAGAGGTTCATTCCGAATCCGAGAAGAATGACAGCCCATTGCAGGACTTTCTTCGATACGAACTTTATTCCCTTTCCGAAAGCTGATTTATCCTTCAGGAATATGGCTATGGCCATGCCTGCAAGAATTGCTATTACCGGTCCGCCTATGATTGGGAAGTATGTGCCAAGTATGTAAGCAGGAATCGAGATAATCAAGCATAGAAGAATGCCCATCAGCATGCTTTTGTCTGAATTCTGTGTCATGGTGCTGATTATCAATGAAAAAGCTGTTTGTGAAAAGCTACCAGCGGTTCCTTGTCTCGGTTATCGATCCGTATGCATTCTCTATCTCAAGTTTCCGGCCATTATCAAGAATGAAAAAGCCTGAGAAGAGTCCTGCTGTCTGCTTCCTCTCTGCTTTCATCATCTTCATGCTGATCATGTTCTCAAGGGATGCGTCCGGCGCGAATGCAAGTCTGATTCGTCCTTCTTCATCGGACACTTCATAGTCCATCGGCACATTGCCAGGATGTGAGAATGAGATGCTTCCGAGCTTGTGGATTCTTCCATCAAAGAATATGCAGTTGCTCTCTGTATTGCCGCATTCAGGAAATGGGCACGATAGATTCACACCCCATGCTATTCCATCATATGTCCATCCTGAAGCTGTGGCGGCTATCCAGCCGCTCTTGACTGGCCATCTTCCGCGTTCCCATTCCATGATCCCATGGCTTTTATCCTTTGCAAGGGCGTGGGCGAGATGGTTGATGAAGATCATCCCTTCAGCCTTCATAGGATTGATCCTGCGCCCATAGTGCCAGTATCGTCCTTCATTATCGAGAGCTGTAGCTGTATTCATGCTCTCTGCGCCTTCATCCTCATAAAGTACTGCATCGGCTTTGAATCCAGTTGAGCCATCTGGAAGCGTTAGGTAAGGGGCTGTGATGAGGATCTGATGCTTCAGGCCTTTCCTTACGAATGCAATGGTCATGCTGCTATCTGCGTATGTAACTGCGCTATCCGCTCCGGGATCCTCCGAAAGAGTCCTCTGCTTAGGGAAGAGCTTTATGCCATGGACTTCAGAAGCCTTCTTGCGGATGTAATCGAAGAAAGCTATGGAGAATATCCCGGAATAGCCGAGATCCGAGTATATGATCTGGAATGAGAATCCCTTTCCTTCATCTGTTATAGTGTAGGAATCCCATTCCTTGAGAGCGACTCTCAATCCTGCTTTCTTCCTATTGTATTCCCAATAAGGATATCTGGCCCAGCCAGGCGTCATCAGTATTCCTTTGTCATCAAGAAGCGGAGCAGCTGTACATAATTCCATAGCAGAATGGGATTATAGCATATAAAGCGGAGGAGTTGTATTTCTTCACCTGATGGTGAGTGGAATGGAAAAGAAAAGGCGGCATCGCTGCCGCCCTGTATCAGAGTGCTTCACTCCGCGGAAAGACTTGGTCCAAGGATCCTGTCGAAGAATACCTGGAGGAAGTTATCCGTGAATGCATCGGAATTCATTATTCCGGCCTGAAGATCCTGGGCTGTGATCTCAGGCATGTATGTTGAATAGAATGTATCCATGTATGAGGAAAGAAGCTCATTGTTTCCTTCTGGAACAACCGGACGGGCAATCACATATGCATTTCCGGACTTCTGCGGAGCAAGCACTGTGTTGTCATCAGCGGTGAAAAGCTCAGAATAGTAATCCTGATCCATTGCTGCAGCAGATGCCAGCAGTGACTTTGAATCGGAATACTCTGGTCCGATGATGAACTGGGAAGAAGCGGGGTTCGCGGATGATGGACCGACTACTGTTATCTCAAGGCCTGCGCTCTCTGCAGCTCCTGCGAAATCCCTGGAAGCAGCCGCATAGACCTCGTCAGCCTTTGCGCTCAGGTATGCATCCATCGTCTCAGCATCATTTGCGGAGATATATGACTTGACCTTGGAAAGGACTGTGCTGTCACTGTAGTCAGGAGCTGAGGCAGCAGAATCTGCTCTGAAGAGGATATATCCTGTCCAGCCCTGAAGCGGTCCTGTGATGTCACCCTGTGCAGAAGCAAAGAGGGTATCAGCACCTGCTGGATCCATAAGCATGTTCTGGATCTCATAATAAAGCATCTGGCCCATGGCTCCATTTGCTGTTTTCCACTGGTCAGAGGAATCTGCTGCAGCAGCATCCTCAAATGTTCTCTCACCGTTCTGGATTGCCTCAAGAAGGGAAGCGGCTGCATCCTCGCTTGGCAGCGTGATGATGCTGAGGTCCATTGCTGTGAATGGAGCTCCATTTGCTTCGGCATATGCTGTGGCATCTGCATCAGGGTAAGCGTTGTAATCAACGGTAATATATTCAAAAGCCTTCACATTGTCGTTGAAAGCAGAGACGAACTCAGCCTCACCTGCAGAAGTCTTGACTGATGTTATATCATTCATGGCCATCTGAGCAGGGACGGTCTCCTCGAGCTGCATTCTGAGCATGGACTTCTCCATTGCCGATGCTTCTCTGTAAAGATCGCTGCTATAGTTTCCATTCTCATCATTGAAGTAGCCGCTTTCGACGATTGCATTGTCAACCATCTTGTCAGTTACGCTGATTCCAGCCTGCTTGCCCATCTGTCTGAGAGCTGTCTCAAGGACTGTCAGGTAGTATGCCTGCTGATAGGCCTGCATCACATTCTGATTGTTTACAGAGCCGGAAGCCATGATGGCCGAGAGCTGGTTATAGAAGTAATTGCCATAGGCAAGCTCTATCTTCTCTCCGTTGTATCTGCCGAATTCAATCGATGAAGAATTGCCGCTGCTGAATACTGTCGTAGGCAGTACGAAAGTCAGCGATATAAGAATAAGCACGACAACACCGATAATCCAACCGATTGATTTTCCATGCTTTTTCCTGTCTTTCTTCTCCCCTTTGCCGTTCTGGGGGAATGCAACACCCTTTCCGTTATCATCCGAAGGCATAAAAGAACCTCTTTTCCCGTGATATCAAATGTAGCTGAATCAAGCAGCTAACAGAAAAATTACCATTGTTAAAGCTAATCTGTCAACGCAAAAGGGAAGCGGTTATGCTTCTCTGTTTGCTACTTCACGATATTTGCCAGCTCCTTTCCTTCCTCGAACTGCTTTATGTTCTCCATCGTAGTTGCGCTTATCGCAGCCAGTGCATCCTCTGTCAGATACCCCTGATGCGATGTGATGATCACATTCGGCATGCTTATAAGACGGGCAAGTGTGTCATCCTCAATGCCGGTATCGCTCTGATCCTGATAGAAGATCCCTGCTTCCTCTTCATAGACATCAAGAGCTGCTCCTCCTATCTTCCTATCCTTCAGCGCCTCCAGCAGTGCATTGCTGTCAATCAATGCTCCTCTCGATGTATTGATGATCAAAGCATTCCTCTTCATCATGCTGATGGTCTCTTTATTGATCATGTGATGATTGCCGTCTGTAAGAGGGCAGTAGAGGCTTATGATGTCTGATTCAGACATGATTCTTTCCAGATCTGCTTTTTCCGTACCTTCGATTGCTTCTGCGAATGGATCGGAGATAAGGACTCTCATGCCGAATCCCTTTGCGATGTCTATTGCGACACGTCCGATCTTTCCTGCTCCTATGATCCCTATTGTCTTTCCATGGAGGTCTGTTCCGACAAGACCTGTGAGCGAGAAATTGAACTCCCTTGTCCTTACATAAGCATGGGTCAGCTTTCTTACCAGAGCCAGAAGCAGTGCGAATGAGTGCTCCGCAACAGCATAAGGGCTGTAGGCAGGAACGCGAACGACGGGTATTCCATTCTTCTCAGCATATTTGTAATCAACGTTGTTGAATCCTGCAGAGCGCAGTGCGATCAGCCTTACGCCTTCCGCCTTGAGAATGTCTATCGTGTCGCTGTCGACAGTGCAGTCTACAAATGGGCATACCACATCACAGCCTCTGGCAAGGATTGCCGTATGCTTTGATAGCGCAGGCTCTATATAAACTAGCTCGTATCCATATTTCTCCGCATCTGCAGAGAAATGCTTCCTGTCATATGGTTTTGCATCGAAAAGTGCTATTTTCATGGCGTCCTCCATCGTACTGAAGGTAATACAAGGGGCAGTGGAAGTCCATAAAACAATTTAGGACGCGAATAGATACAAACTTTATGGAATCATTGTGATTAATCGATTATAATCCACCTATGAATCTTTCGCAGCCTAATGATAGTACCGGACGTCAGATAAGGAACATACTTATCGGTTTCGGCGCAGTTCTCATACTTTATATTCTTAAATTGACTGCGAATATAATGATTCCGCTGGTCATCGCGCTCTTTGTGTTCATCGTAGTCAACCCAGTTCTTTCCAGAATGGACAAGATGCGTATTCCCCGGTGGATCTCAATGATCATCACACTGGTCCTCGTCGTGGCGGTATTCATCCTCTTCGGCTATATCTTCTTTGTGATGGTTAACATGCTGCTTCAGTCCGATACAGGTCTGCCTGCATATGCTGTCAGAGTCCAGCTGCTTGATAGGCAGCTGTCAGCATTCATAGCACCTTATCTGGAAGAAGATCCTGCTTCATTCAGCCTGCTGGCCTATCTGGACATCAACTGGTATGGCGTTGCTATGTCGTCGCTCACCTCGATATCAGGCAAGTTCATTTCCATAATCTCCGATGCTATGCTTGTCCTGCTTTACCTTCTGTTCCTGATTCTTGAGAGGCAGACAATCCTGCCTAAGCTTATGGCAGCTCTTCCAAGAGGAAAGGTCCAGAGAGTCTCCCAGATGATTGCAAGGATGAACAGGCAGACGGCGAAGTACACGTTCCTTAAGCTGATCATCAGCCTTATAACAGGTGTGCTTTTCTACTTTGCCGCTATTATCACGGGTCTTGATTTCGCTCTGGTATGGGGTGTGCTTGCCGTTATCCTGAACTTCATCCCGACTATCGGATCGATCATATGCACAGCTGGAACGATAATCATGGCTCTTATCCAGTTCGCACCTGACTGGAGCAATGTGATCTATGTGACAGTCCTTATGATCGGCATCGAGATGGTCGTCGGGAATATCATTGACCCTAAGCTTCAGGGAGTGCAGCTGAATATCTCTCCTCTTGTTATACTCGTAGCACTTGCTGTATGGGGTTATATATGGGGGCTTGCAGGAATGTTCCTGGCAGTTCCTCTTACTTCGACTATACAGATTGTCTGTGCCAATATACCATCACTCAGACCGATAGCGATACTTCTTTCAGAAGGCAGGTACTATCGCCGTGATTTCGATAAGAAACGGAAGAGAAGGAATCAGATGTCCCATGAGGGTGATGACATAGAGCTTCCTGAGGAGATGGGAATCGATAAATAGGGAGGAGCCATGGAGATAGTCTGCCTTGACCTTGAGGGGGTTCTTGTCCCCGAGATCTGGATTGCATTCGCTGAGAAGACCGGAATAGAAGAGCTCAGGATAACGACACGCGATGAGCCTGATTACCATAAGCTGATGGATTACCGCATCGGAATACTGAAGAGCCATGGTCTATGCCTTTCCGATATCCAGGATGTGATAGCCGGCATCAAGCCTCTTCCCGGGGCCTATGATTTTGTCATGAAGCTCCGCGAGATGACACAGCTTGTGATTCTCTCCGATACTTTCACTGAGTTCGCTCTGCCGCTGATGCGTCAGCTTGATTACCCCACGATTCTGTGCAATTCGCTCAGGGTTGACAGCGATGGAAGCATAACAGGAATAAATATGCGTGCGGAAAATGGCAAGAAGAAAGCTATAGAGGGGTTCAGGCATATGGGTTTCAGAACATTCGCTGCTGGTGATAGCTACAATGATATCGCTATGATACGCGAAGCGGATGGGGGATGCCTTTTCCGTGCTCCTGAGAATATCCTCAGAGAGGAAAAGGATCTGGAAATCGTTACGGAATATGATGATCTCATTGCTGCTGTAAGGCGTTTCAGAGATGCAGAATAAACGTATACGGAAGTTTGTGATCTCGATAGTCATGCTGATGGCAGGAATGACTGCTGGCTTTATACTGCTTGGAACGGTCTATACCGGTCCCAGATGGATAGCCTTTGCTGTTTTCGTTGTCTATCTTGTGGTTTCCTATGCTGTTGTAAGGTTATCATGGCGTTATGTGAGTGATATGAAGAAGGAAAACATCGATAATCCACATATTTCCTCTTGACTACTACGAGAAACGCATGCACATTTAATTCGATTCACAAAGGGGGTTGTGTATGGATGCATTTACCCAGGAGATGCAGGAACTGCTGCTGAAGGAAAGAGATGAGCTTCTTTCAAAGCTCAATAGCGAAGGAGATGATTTCCGTTCTGAGGCTTTTGCCTCATCAGGACGTGGTGATTCAAGCGATCTTGCTTCCGATGAGGGCGCTTACAGGAAGATGGAGGCTCTCAATGCCATGGATGCAAAGAAGCTCAAGGCTATAGAGGGTGCTCTCAAGCGTATCGGCGACGGCAAATACGGCTATTGCCTGCAGTGCGGCAAGAAGATACCCGAAGGCAGGCTCAGGGCAATTCCCGAGGCTGTTCTCTGCGTTGACTGCAAGTCTGCGAATGAGAAGTTAAGCGGTGGTATCTGATCAGAGGAAGGGATTGCCCTTCCTCTCTCTTTCAATGGATGTGCTCATGCCATGACCTGGAAGAACGACTGTGTCTCCTGGAAGTGCCATGAGTTTCTTCAGAGATGCGCTCAGTTCCATGCTGTTGCCGCCGAGATCCGTTCTTCCGACTCCGTACATGAAGAGCGTATCGCCAGAGAATAGGATCTTCTCCTTCTCAGAATAGATGCATACGGATCCTGATGTGTGCCCCGGGGTCTTGATGATATCGAACATACTGTACCTTTCTTTGTATGCAACAAGCCCATCCGGCATCAGCGGAGCGCATGATGCGATGCGGTCAGCCATCATCGGGGACATCGCGGAAGCCATGCTCAAAGATTCCTCGGCGCCGTTCTCCAGGAAATGCATGTCATTCTCATTGATGCGGATTTCGGTTTCCGGATAAGCTGCCAGCAATGCAGGGATGCCGAATATATGATCAAAATGACCGTGTGTAAGGAGCAGTGCTTCAGGATGAAGGCCTTCTGATGCAATGAATCCAATGGCCTTATCATAAGGAAACGGCGCATCCACAAGAATGCACCTGTTCCCATCATAATCATAGACAATGTATGCGTCTGTGCCGAAATCGCCGGCAACGATTGTCTGTATCTTCATTTGTTGGAGAATGCCACTTTCGCGATTCTTCCGTTTATATCCTGGCCTGTAAGCTTCTCGATGGCTTTCTGGCAGTTCTCTTCGCTCATAGTCACAAAAGAGTACTTGTCGTGGATGCGGATCATGTAGATATCATCGCGTGTGATTCCCAGCTCTGCCTGAAGGCGCTTCGAGAGATCCTTCGGATAGAGATGCTTCATCTTGCCTACATCAATGTAGATTGTCTTGGCTCCAGCGGGTATGGCTTTCTCTGCTTTCTGGGACTCTGTCTCCTTCAGCCCTTCCTGCTTCTCGCTCTTATCAGCTCTCTCTGGCTTTTCCGCCTTCTCTCTTTCTCTCTTTCTCTCCTGTCTGGCAGATGGCTTTGATGCATTCATCAGCAGATAAGCTGCAAAAGCGCTTCTTTCAAAGAATGAGACATTCTTTCTGACAATGGCCCTGACTCTCTCGACCTCCACAGGATCTGCGCTCTTCATTCCCTGCATCAGGGTTGCAATCCGTGCGGTAAGCTCCTCTTCCGAAAGGCCCTTCACTTCTTCCTTTTCCATGAAATTCTCCATGATTTACCATTTTATGGTTTGATCTCTGCCCTCAGTATGGGTATTGGGCAGTATTGAGGAGTTTCCTATATGACGGACTTCCTCAGCGATGTTTAGCATATGTTTTCACGGGTGTTCTTGTCAATTGCGCGGCTTTTGCAGGAGAGGCTGATATGCTAGACTTTCTTTATGGCATCATTGGATCTTGAAGCTGAGAATGAGAAGATGATCGAGGCATCGACAGCGCGTCTCAGGAGTCTGTCCTACAGTCTTGGAGTCGCGGCTGAAACACTTGCTGTAGAAGAAGGAACAAAGCTTATCGAGGACTGCCGTACAGCTGTCTCTCTGAGACAGAAGGCCGAAGAGGAGCTGGCAGAGGTCAAGGCTTTCATTGCTGACTATGAGGCTAGGAAGGCTGAGAAGACAGCTGTGGAGAGGGAGGAGAAGGCTCTGCAGAGCTCTATGCGGCTTCTCTCTATCAGGCTTGGAGCGGTCCTCTATGAACAGTGCTCATTCGCTCTTCTTGATAAGGATTGCTTCTCTGCTATCTATAATGATATCTCAAGCAGTACAGAGGGGAGGAAAAGCTTCCTGTCCCGCTTTGCCAGGAAAAGCAGCGATGACAGGTTCCTGTCCTATGCTTCCAGGGTTCTTGAGGAGAATCTCGATAGCCGCATGCAGGGTGGGGCGAAGGAGCTGCTGGGAGAAATAAGGGAGATTCAGAGGAAAGATGCAGTGCTTGTCGGCAGGATAACTGAGCTTTCTGACTACCTTGATGATAATAAGCAGTCCTACTCAATGTCTGTCAGACAGGGACTTGAGGACAGCAGGCGGAATCTTGCTAAGCTGCAGGCTGAAGAGGAGAGGAAATTCGTAAGCTTCGGTTCCTATCTCTATGAGAATGGTTCTGAATGGATATCCGAGAGCACCCCTTCGTCTATTCTTGATATGCTGCAGGCTCTTCTCTCAGAGCATGATCGCTACAGTGCCCTGATCGATAGAAGAATGGTTCTCAGAAAGAAGGAAAGAGCTGACAGCGTAAGGGCAATGATTGAGAGCGAGGAGAAGAAGATACGGATACTGGAGGCTGAAAAGGCGAGGATCGATGACGAGATTGCGGGAATAAAGGAGGAAATCGATAGACTCCGCCTGCGTCTTGATAGCTTCTCCCGATGAGTGGGATAATATTGCCATGCTTTACAATCTCCATACGCACTCCCATTACTGCGGCCATGGTTCGGGAGAGATTGCCGAATATGCTGACTATGCATCAGCTGAAGGTTTCGAGGTCCTTGGCTTTTCTGAGCATTGTCCGTTTCCTACGGAGCTTTTCCATAGGACGCGCATGCCTTTCGCCATGATGGGGACATATGAGAAGGATGTGAGGGCAAGGGCCTCTGAGCATTCCTTCCCCGTTCTCCTTGGGTATGAGATCGATTATTCAGAGGAGTTCGACAGCTATTTCAGAACGGTTTTGGAGCATGTTGATTATCTTATAGCAGGAGTCCATTTCGTAGCTTGTCCGGATGGAACCTACCATACCCCATTCAATCCGGGATTCTCCGACGATGATGTCAGACGGTATGCGGATGCAGCGGTGAAGGTCATGGAGACGGGCCTTATAAGCTTTCTTGCCCATCCAGATGTCTTTCTATGCAGGCGCCGGTTCGACAAGGTGGCAGAGGAGGCCGCGATCACAATAGCTTCTGCTGCAGCAGAGCTTTCCATCCCTCTGGAGATCAATGGAAACGGACTGCTGAAGGGAAACGATGAATCGGAGGGATATCCCTCCCCGTGCTTCTGGCATATAGCCAGGGATTATGTCAGCACTGCTGTTATCTCATCTGATGCACATACCGTGAAGAATCTTGACAGGACGCTTCCTTTCTGCCGTGCATTCGCATCCGATTCCGGATTCGATGTCCTTGATCCCTATGTCAAGGATGGCCGGATAGCTTTCAGAAAGGAGCAGGAGAGCTGAAGCTTACCTTCTCACCAGATTCTGGATGCATGAATGCTATTGCTGCGGCATGGAGCATCAGCCTTTCTCCTTCGTGTCTTGTTCCATACAGCCTGTCTCCTGCTATCGGATGGCCTATTGCCGCAGAGTGCACTCTCAGCTGGTGAGTCCTGCCCGTCTCTGGGAAGAACCGTACTCTTGTCAGCTTCCTTCCATTCATGATTGTTATTCCAAGTCGTTTCCATCTTGTCACGGCTTTCTTGCCTTTCTCATAGTCGATGATCTGGAAGGGTCTGTTATCTGTATCCAGCCTCATCGGCATGTCGATGATCCCCTCGTCTTCTGTCAGCACACCTTCAAGAAGAGCTTCGTACTCTTTATGGACCTCCCTGCTCTCAAATGCCATAGAGAGCTTTCTATGGGCATCTTTTGTGAATGCCATGACGAGAAGTCCTGAAGTATCCATATCCAGTCTGTGCACAAAGCACTGCTCGGGGGATGATGGAAAGAGCGCATGGAAACGGTAAGAGGCGCTATCAAGCTTATCCTCTCCGCGCCCGGGGACCGAAAGCATACCGGCTCCCTTGTTGATCACAGCTATGCTTGAATCTGCATAGATTATGTCGAGCCCGAGCATGGAAGGAAGGAGAAGGGAGCATCGCTCCCTGCATGGCGGGAATGTGTGTATGCTGCCATCCTCCTGGATCATGAATTCTGCAAGTCCTCTGATCTCCTGCCTCTTCCTCAGCGCGGAGTTTATAAGCTTCAATCCAGCACAGTCCCCTGTCCCTGTAGGGGCCTTGTCTGGCATGCCGATTGTCCTGCCATCCCATGTGGAGAAGGCGTACAGTGCATTGATTTTCCCAAGGCATTCCCTTGAAAGCATCTTCCTGCCGTTCTCATCAGCATCGTGGATTCTTGGACTGTACTCCCTTTCGATCTCTTTGAAAGCATTGACCGAGAAGCAAGGGTTTACATATCCGGGTACTTTGTACTCTCCATTCATCGCTCCGGAGAAAGAACGGAGTATCTTCTCATTTCCATTATTATCTGTACAAATCATTATACCGAATATGGTATTTTTATTCAGTGATGATAACTTATATCGCTCTGATGATGGAAAGGAGTATGATCCTGTCCTGATCATCTCACTGGCCATGTTCTTTGCTTCTTCGATTGCTTTTCCTGTCTCGAGAAATGCTTCCATCAGCTCTTCTCCGGAAACAGTACCGGATCCTTGAGCACATCATGAAGAGTCGGATATACAGCATCTGCTTTCTTGCCCAGCCCCTCGACATCCCCCGATCCGGTGAGCACTGCGATCCTGTAGCCGGCCTTGCCCTGGATACCGAATTCCATATCGACAAGGGTGTCTCCGATGATTGCTGCTTCAGAGCTTTCAATTCCCATTTCCTGACAGAACTCCCTGAGTGCTTCGGGATTCGGTTTCGGCTTTGTCTGGCTGTCCTTTGTCCGGAGGAATGTTATATATTCCCTGATGCCCATCCTGTCCAGGAATAGCTCTGTCGAGACAGTGCTGTCATTCGTGACTATTCCCATTCTGTAGCCGCGGCTGGCAGCTTCCTGGAAAACCTCTGCAACGCCTGGGAATTCCATTGTGGAGATTCTCTTTGCGATGCCTTTCTCATCCTTGCTTAGAAAGATGCGGAAGAGCATCCCGACCTTCACGGGATTAATGTGATAGTGAAGCGTGACCTTAAGCACGCGGAAGAATGCGGCAATGAGCCTGTCATGGCGGAAGATCACACCATCCGGATATGTGTTTCCATCGGCATCGACTCCAAGCACTCTCATGAAGTCATATGCGCATTCCTTCTTCCTCTCTTCAGGGATATGGATCGTCTGCAGTCCAGCATATATGGCATCGCGGACTATAGGACCCCATACCTTCCCATAATCGAAGAGTGTTCCATCCTTATCAAAGATAATCCCCTTGATAGCCATGTCTCTAGAATACGGTAAAACGCATCTTTTGGCTATATTGCCTCTTTCTGCTATAATCATTGTGTGAGAGAAAGAGCGTATGCCAAGGTGAACATCGGGCTGCATGTAGGGAGAAAACGCCCTGATGGCTACCATGATATAGATACATACATGGCATTGATAGATCTCTATGATGATGTGTCAGCTGAAATCAGATGCTCAGATAGCTTTTCCTGTCATATAGCGAAAGAATGCGAATACATCGTTGACGGAAAAGATCTCATGGAGACAGCAGCAGCAGCTTTCTCTGCTGTTACGGGGATACCTTTCTCCATCGATATTTCCATCACCAAGCGGATACCTGCAGGGGCGGGCCTGGGAGGAGGCTCTTCCGATGCTGCAGCTATCCTGAGGATGCTGACTACGCATTTCGGGACTTCCCATGAGAATCTGATGAAGGCTGCAGCAATGACCGGTAGCGATGTCATATTCTTTGCATCCGGCTATAGTGCCGCCCATGTTACAGGGCGCGGGGAGATTCTGAGCCCTGTCAGGATCCCGGAAGGACTTAAGGTCTGTGTCTGCGTTCCGGAAAGCAGGGTCCGGACTGCTGATGCATACAGACGTCTTGATAGCATGGAGAGGGAGGATAGAGAGCTTCCTCCGCTTGTCTTCAGCCCCGTTCCCGATGAGAAGATCTACAGCAATGATTTTGAGCTCGTGTCATCTGCAGAGCGTCCTTTCCTCGATTCTGAAGGGCCTTGCTATGTCTCTCTTACAGGATCCGGTTCCGGCTGGATCGCCATATTCCCTTCCAGCAGTTCTTTTGAGATTGAAAAAACCGAAAATTATGGTATATTCATGGCTAGTTTCATAATTTCAGGGTGATTGTGCTTTCAGTGGAGGGGAGCTATGGAAATATCTGATATCAGAATAAGGAGGGTTCAGGGCAAGGAACGGCTGAAAGCCTATGCCTCTGTTGCTTTCGATAATGAATTCGTAGTCCATAATATAAAGGTGATCGAGACACCGGAGGGCAGCCTTTTCATCGCGATGCCATCCCGTGTATCGCCAGATGGTTCTTTCAAGGATATCGCTCATCCTATCTCACAGGATTTCAGGGATAAGCTTTCCAGCGCTGTCCTGAAGGTCTTCTCGGAACTTGATTGATAATCCTCATCATGCTATCTTCCTGACAGCGGTATTGGGAAGTAGCCAAGTGGTTAAGGCACCGGTTTTTGATACCGGCATCCGAAGGTTCGAACCCTTCCTTCCCAGTCATTGCAATATAAGGGACAATGCTGTAGCATCATATGCTGTGCTTCGGCACTTTATGGTAATCGGTCAGACCGATGAGAGTATAAGGAGAAGAAAAAATGAGCGAGAAGAAGCTTAGCGCAAAGCTGAGGACCTCCGATTTCGGCTCAGCTGGTTCAAGGAGACTTCTCAGGAATGGAGAGATTCCTGCTGTAGTCTATGGAAAGGGTGAACCCCTTCATGTAATCGTGAATGCACGCGAGTTCAATGCGAAGAGATCCGGATTCAGCGAATCAACGCTTATCACTCTTTCAGTTGAGGGTGACAAGGACCATCAGGTATTCGTGAAGACATTCCAGGAGGATCTTCTCAGGAACTGCATCCATCATATTGATTTCTATGAGATCACTGCAGGCCATTCTGTCAGGACTCATGTACGCATCGAGCTTCAGGGAACACCTATCGGCTGCAAGGCAGGCGGTGTTCTTGATCAGGTTATCCATGAAGTCGAGATCGAGTGTCTCCCGAAGGATCTTCCTGAGATGTTCGTAGCAGACGTATCCGGTCTTGATATGAACGAGGCATTCCGCATCGATATGCTCCAGATTCCGGAGGGCATCAAGGTCCATGAGGATCCAGAGGCCACGATTGCTTCTGTCAAGGCTGTCAAGGAAGAGGCTGCTCCTGCAGCAGAGGATGAGGCAGCTGCCGATGCAGCAGCAACAGATGCTGCGGCTCCTGCAGAGTCAAAGTAATATGACAGTATTCGGTCTGGGAAATCCCGGAGCGAAGTATGAGGGAACCAGGCATAATGCCGGTTTCGAGACAATCGAGAAGGTAGCAGCGCAGAAGGGTATGAAGCTCCGGAAGCGCTGCTTCCGCTGTTATAGGCGGGCGGTTCTCGATGATCTTGTTCTTGTCGAGCCCCTTACATTCATGAATAACTCCGGGCTTGCTGTCCCCGATAACATCCCATCGGATGGAAGGCTGATTGTCATTGCCGATCAGATGGATCTCCCTCCTGGAAGGATAAGAATCAGGAGAGGCGGGTCATCCGCAGGGCATAATGGACTGAAATCGATGATAGCTGCATATGGTCCTGACTTCATCCGCATCTACATAGGCATCGGCCGTCCCGGAGAGGGTGAGAGTGTTGTAGACCATGTCCTGTCCCGTTATTCAGAAGAGGACCGGAGAGCTGTCGATGAGGCGGAGGAGAGAGCAGCGGAGGCTGTCCTGAGGATCTATGGCGGAGAGAAGCTTGAAAGTGTCATGCAGTGGGCTAATTCCTGAGGGATTCAGACTGCCGGAGGGAAGGCTGCTCCTTGCTTTCTCAGGAGGGGAGGATTCCCTGTTCCTCATAGCTCTTCTTTCCCTTGTCGCTCCGGATCGTTCCACGGCTCTTTATGTCAATCATGGAATCAGATCCTCGGAGGAGCTTGAGCGAGAAGAGGAACTCAATAGATGCAATGCTGCCATTCTTGGCATTCCTCTTGAGATAAGGAGGATCCCCCGCGGAGATGTTGAAAGGCTTTCAAGAGAGAAGCACATAGGGATGGAAGCCGCAGCCAGGGAGCTGAGATACGGTATCCTCCGTTCCTATGCGTCAGAGAATGGATATAGCAGGATACTTACTGCGCATCATCAGGATGATCAGGCGGAGACGGTCATAATGCGTCTTCTCGCCTCATCCCCGGTCTATGCGCTCAGCGGGATCGTCCCCGATGACGGAGTGCTATGCCGTCCGCTTCTCCATGTTCCGAAGAGCAGGATAAAGGAAGGGATAAGGAGGCTCGGGCTTTCATTCTCCGAGGATAGCACCAATCATGATACAGGCTATCTCAGGAACAGTATCAGACATTGTATTCTTCCATATCTTACACCGGCAGCCAGAGACTCTCTCTCTGCTATTGCGGACAATATCCTGGATGTCAGGAGAAGGGCCAGGATCCTGGAAGGAGGCAATGGGTTCTTTCTGGAGTATGACAGAAATGAATTCATGTCCCTTGACAGACTGTCCCAGGAACTTACTCTGTTCCGTGCCGCAGAACGTCTTGGACAGTCCGGGCGTTTTTCCAGGAGGCTAGCATCCAGTGTGATAGAAAGGGCGGAAAAAGGCACTGGACGGCTTCTTCTGCCATCTTTTTCCGTCTATCCTGATGGGAATATCATGAGGATCTATCCCAGAATGGATCGTTTTGCATTGGAGTGGGACGGAAAGAGCATAAAGCATGGGAATCTTGAGCTCAGGAGGGAATATAAGGACAAGAGCACGCTTATGCTCAGTCCCGGCCGCATGGTTCCTCCTGTGATCCTCCGCTCATCGGAGGAGGGGGACAGGATAAATCTCCGTGGCGGATGGAAGAAGGTTTCAGAGCTTGAGAAGGAGTGGCGCATCCCATACTCTGCTGTTCTTGAGGACAGAGAAGGGCTGATAGCTGTATTCGGTTCCCTTTTCGGTGGCCGTGACAGGCTTTCTTCCCGTTTCTCAGGCATCCCCGGAGAGCCGTTCACCCTTGCCCTTGCAGGGGAATGAAGCTATATTTACGGAAAAAGGAATTCAATGGAAAACAACGACGATAAAGAGAAAGAGGTAAAGCCTCAGGACAATGGGCATGACCCTGTGCCTCCTTCCCAGGAGCCTGAAAAGAAGGGCAATGAAGGAAAGAAGGAGGCAAAGCCGAAGAAGAATGTATATGATCAGTATAGATACTGGGGATCAGGCGGGGCTCCCGAAGGCGGCGGACCGTCAGGAGGCAGGCGCAATAGGATAGCGCTCTTCGCCTTTGTTCTTCTGCTGATCTCATTCACTTATATATTCCTTTCCACTCCGACTGGAGCTGAAGCCGCTGAGACGTCATATACGGCATTCATGGCTTCGGTGGAGAATGGAGATGTATATTCTGCCGATATAGTCGAAGGCAGCAGGATTGATTACACGCTCTTTGACGGCCGTGCGATGACATGCCGTATTCCATATGCTGATATGGATCTTCTGGATATCCTCCAGGAGAATGGTGTTACGGTTACAGGTTCTGTCCAGCCGACACCTTTCTGGTATATCCTCATACAGCTCCTGCCATGGGTCATATTCATCGTTATGATCGTCATGATTATGCGCCAGACAGGGGCCGCGGGTGGAAACCGCATGATGTCATCATTCGGAAAGAGCCACGCCCAGATGTATGGCAAGAATGATAAGAAGGTCACGTTCGCCGATGTCGCAGGACAGAAGGAAGCCAAGTATGAGCTGCAGGAGGTCGTGGATTTCCTCAAGCATCCTGATCGCTTTGTGAAGATCGGTGCCAAGATCCCTAAAGGAGTCCTTCTTGTAGGCCCTCCGGGGACGGGAAAGACCCTTCTTGCAAGGGCCGTCGCAGGTGAGGCAGGAGTCTCATTCCTCCATACTTCCGGTTCTGATTTCGTTGAGATGTTCGTCGGCATGGGTGCAGCCCGTGTCCGTGACCTTTTCTCTGAAGCCAGGAAGAATGCTCCATGCATAATTTTCATCGATGAGCTTGATGCTGTAGGGCGTGCCCGTGGATCAGGCCTCGGCGGCGGACATGATGAAAGGGAGCAGACATTGAACCAGATGCTTGTTGAGATGGATGGCTTCTCGACAGATCCCGGTGTCATAGTGATGGCAGCGACGAACAGACCCGATGTCCTTGATCCTGCTCTTCTGAGACCAGGCAGATTCGACAGGCAGGTCGTAGTAGCACTTCCTGATGTGCAGGAAAGGCTCGATATTCTCCGAATACATGCGAAGAAGGTCCATCTCGATGGGGATGTTGAGCTTGATAGAGTTGCAAGGGCAACGCCAGGCTCATCCGGTGCGGATCTTGCAAATCTCGTCAATGAGGCCGCGCTCTTTGCCGCCAGGGATAACCGCACTACTGTCTCGATGGATGATTTCGAGAAGGCAAGGGACAAGATCCTTCTCGGAGTTGCAAGAGCCTCTGTGTTCATGACAGAGGAGGAGAAGAGGGCAACTGCATATCATGAGGCTGGCCATACGCTCCTTCATTACTATCTGAAGAATGCGGATCCGCTCCATAAGGTGACGATCATCCCTCATGGCAGGGCTCTTGGCCTCACGATGTCGCTTCCTGAGAAGGATGCATATACCAAGAACCGTTCATTCCTCGAGGACAGGATCAAGATCTGCATGGGTGGATATGTCGCGGAGGATATAATCTACGGAGAGACCACGACCGGCACTTCGAATGACATCAAGCAGGCAACGGATATGGCGAGGCGCATGGTTACCGAATGGGGTATGTCGAATCTTGGATTCATATCCCTTGGTGATGATGATGAGCCGCTCTTCCTAGGCCGTGAGATCGCAAAGCATAAGAACTTCTCTGATGAGATGATGAGACGTATCGATGAGGAGATCAGCAGCATTCTGGCAAGATGCATGGATGAGACGAGGAACATCCTCACCGAGCACCGTGATCAGCTGGATGCGCTTACTGAGGCACTTGTCACCAAAGAGACATTGGATGATAAGGATATCAGGGAGATGTTCGGATTCCCTCCGGTACAGCACACTTCGGAACTTAAATAAGCTATGGATACAGCCCACAAGAGGAATTTCTGCATAATAGCGCATATCGATCATGGTAAATCAACACTGGCGGACCGCTTTATAGAGCGTGCCCGCCTTGTCACGTCAAGAGGTCCCCAGCAGACTCAGATCCTCGATAATATGGACATCGAGAGGGAGAGGGGCATAACAATCAAGAGCCAGGCTGTGACCGTGCCATATACGGCATCGGATGGTGAAGCCTATGAGCTCAATCTTGTTGATACCCCGGGCCATGTGGACTTCACATATGAGGTTTCCAGGGCGATATCATCATGTGAAGGCGCTCTCCTTCTTATTGATGCATCCCAGGGAGTTGAAGCCCAGACTCTTGCGAACCTCTATCTTGCCATGGAGCACAACCTGGAGATAATCCCTGTCATAAACAAGATCGACCTTCCTTCTGCGGATATTCCGTCATGTCTTCACCAGATCGATCATGATCTGGGACTTGATCCTGATACCGCATGCTTTGTCTCAGCAAAGACTGGAGAGGGTGTTGATACGCTCTATGAGGCAATCGTCAATCTGATTCCGCCTCCAGACGGGAACAAGGATGACAGGCTCAGGGCGCTGATCTTCGATTCCCATTATGATCCATACAGAGGAGTCATCGTTCACTGCAGGGTGTTCTCCGGTACGATGAAGACCGGGGATGAGATACGTCTTATGCACTCAGGTGCGGAGTATAAGGTAGAGGATACCGGGATATTCCAGCTGCAGCTTGTATCCAAGGGTTCGCTTGAGGCTGGTGACGTAGGATATTTCATTGCAGGCATAAAGACTATCTCAGATATCCGGGTCGGAGATACTGTGACGCTGAAGGCCGCTCCTGCAGATGAGCCTATGGCTGGATTCAAGGAAGTGAAGCCTGTTGTCTTCTCTTCTATCTATCCGGTGGATTCAAATGATTATGAGGAGCTTGAGGAGGCAATCGGTAGGCTGAAGCTCAATGATGCTTCCCTTGTCTATGAGAAAGACAACTCAGCGGCGCTGGGATTCGGTTTCCGCTGCGGTTTTCTCGGCATGCTCCATCTTGAGGTCATACAGGAGAGGATCGAAAGGGAGTTCGATCTCTCAATAGTCTTCACTTCCCCCTCTGTAAGATATATCGTCCACATGAGGAATGGGGAGACAGTCGAGATCGACAATCCCCTGGAGTATCCGGAACCGATGCGCATCGAGTCCACGGAAGAGCCATATATCCAGGCGAATATAATCACCCCGACGGAGTATGTCGGCCCGATAATCACTCTCTGCCTTGAGAAGCGCGGTGTCCAGACCGGCATGAACTATCTTGACCAGAAGCGTGTCGAGCTTATCTATGAGATGCCTCTGGCGGAGGTCCTCTTTGATTTCTATGACCGGCTCAAGTCCATATCCCGCGGTTATGCATCCTTTGATTACAATGTCATCGGATACAAGCCCACGGAACTCGTGAGAATGGATATACTTGTCAATGGAGACAGTGTCGATGCTCTTTCCCAGCTTGTGTTCAAGGGTAATGCACAGCAGCGTGGCCGTGTAGTCTGCGAAAGGCTGAAGAAGGAAATCCCAAGGCAGCAGTTCAAGATCGCTATCCAGGCTGCCATCGGTGGTCAGATAATATCCCGTGAGACTGTCTCTGCATACAGGAAGGATGTAACCGCCAAGTGCTATGGCGGAGACATCTCAAGAAAGAGAAAGCTTCTTGAGAAGCAGAAGGAGGGAAAGAAGCGCATGAAGATGGTCGGCAATGTCGAGATCCCGCAGAGTGCGTTTCTTGCTGTTCTCAAGACAGAGGAGGATGACTGATGGAAAGAGCTGTGTTCGGACAGACTTCCGATGGAAGGGATGTGGAGAGGATATCGCTGAGAAACGGCAGGTATCATTTTTCTGTCCTGACTTATGGGGCTACGCTGTATAGCTTCGGCTACGATGATGTGAATATCGTACTGAACCATAGAACTGTCCATGACTATGAGACCATGGGAGGTTTCCTGGGGGCTGTTGTTGGGCCTTACGCAAACAGGATAGCCAAGGCTGAATTCAGTCTGGATGGGAATGCATACCATCTGGAGGCCAACAATGGCAGGAACAATCTCCATTCAGGGTCTGCATGCTTTGGGAAGATGCTCTGGACTGTTGAGGGCATCGGGGAAAGCTCAGTGACGCTGGGCCTCGCAACAGCAGATGGTCTTGGCGGATTCCCGGGAGATCATGAGATAATGATCACATACTCGCTCACGGCGGATGGGACGCTTACATTAAGCTATTCCATGACTTCATCAAAGAAGTGCCCTGCAGCGCTTACAAACCACGCATATTTCAATCTCAATGGCTGTGAGGGAACGGTTGCTGACCATATACTGACTGTTCCTGCGGAGAAGTTCGTCGATGTTGATGCTGAGCTTATACCTGTAGCTGTCAGAAGCGTTGAGGGTACAGACTTCGATTTCAGGAAGCCTATGCGTGTCGGAGCAAGACGCGGTGGGGCCTATGATAACAGTTTCTGCCTCGATGAGAATGCTGTTCTCTCTGCGGAAGGAAGCAAGGCTGTCCTTGAGATGAGGACGACAGAGCCTGCTGTCCAGATATATACTGGTACGGGCCTTAGCGGGGACCATGTTCCGCTTGCCGGCATCTGTTTTGAGTCCGGCCGTTATCCTGATAGCCCTAACCATCCTGAGTACCCAGGGACATTCACAGAGCCTGGGAAGACGCTGACGACGGCGACGTCATATACGCTGAAGGCAAAGTGATATGGAAAGCGTCCGCATCATAGGGGTCACTGGCGGATCAGGATCAGGGAAAAGCACTGTTGTAAGACGGATAAAGGAGGCGGTCGACGCCTCCGTGCTCATTTCCCAGGACAATTACTACAAAAGCGCGCCATTTATCAGCAATGATAATATAACGGCCTATAATTTCGACCATCCTGATGCCTTTGACATGGATCTCATGGTCGAGAATCTTGCCGATCTTAAGAGCGGAAAGCCGATAATGATGCCGCAATATGATTTCGTCCATCATTGCCGGATGGATGAGATGGTGCGTGTCGAACCTGCAAAGCTCATCATCGTGGATGGTCTTATGATCTTCTACGATAAGCGCATACGGGATCTGTTCGATCTGAAGCTCTATGTGGATACTCCTCCTGATATCCGCTTCATACGGAGGCTTCAGCGGGATATAACAGAGCGCGGCAGGACTGTAGAGAGCGTCATAAGACAGTATACGGATGTTGTGCGTCCCGGGCATTTCAGTTTTATAGAGCCTACCAAGGAGTATGCTGATCTGATAATCCCTGAAGGCGGTTATAACGAGAATGCCATGCAGGTGATATCCACATTCGTGAAGACTATCTGCTCCTGATCTTATATGCTTTCCAGTCTGAGCGTATCCTTGCCCATGACCATTCATCAGGAACGGGGTCCGGTCCTCCCAGAAAGCTCTTGCGGCATCTGAGAAGCCTTGCTGTGCCCATTATCGTTCCTTTTATGATTCCATGCTTCCTGACGCTCTGCATCATGTATATGGAACAGGAAGGGGTATACCGGCAGCAGGGCCCGAAGAACGGACTGAGAAGAAGCTTGTACATATAGACTGGGATGAGATACAACTCCCTTAGGATCTTCATGGTATGAAAGATAGCAATGAGAGGGATGGCTATCAAGAGGCTAAGTACTTGACGCGATAAGCTTTTATGTCATATGTTCAAGGGGCAGAATGTTGACGCTGTATATCTGTTCTGCTAAAATCCCTTAGTCAGGGTGAATAAATTCTAAAGAGGTAAGAGAAATGGCAACTCCTAAGTATAAAACATCCAAGTCAAAGGCTGCTATGAGAAAGCATGCCAATATGAAGCTTTCAGCACCGAATCTGTCCGAGTGCCAGACATGCGGAAACCTGATTCCTTCTCATCGCGTATGCCCGAAGTGCGGCTACTATGCAGGTAAGCCGGTTATCGTAAAAGACGAGGAGTAAGAGATGACAGAGAATGAAGTATTCGAGAAAGTGAAGTCGCTTGTTGTGGAGAAGCTCAATGTCGACCCTGCAAAGGTCACAATGGATGCTAATTTCCGCAAGGATTTCGGAGCAGACAGCCTTGATACCTATGAGCTCGTATATGCTATCGAGGAAGAGACAGGAATCACGATCTCCGACGATATGGCAAATGAGTTCGAGACTGTCGGTGATGCTGTACGCTATCTTGCAAAGGAACTTCAGTAATTGAACTCCTATCTTGCTAAAGCTCCCTCGCTTACTGAGAAGCGGAAAAGGGAGCTTTTCTCATTCTTATCGGATAATAATCTTGAGTTCTCGGATCTCAGACTCCTGAATCTCGCATTTACCCACACCTCCTATGCGAACGAGATGCGGGGTACGACAGATAGCAATGAGAGGCTCGAGTTCCTTGGAGACAGTGTCCTCGGAGTGATAACCGCGGAGTATCTTTTCAGGTCATTTGCGCTCTTCCAGGAAGGTGACTGCTCGAAGATCAAGGCAATCGTCGTTTCTGAGCAGAGCCTGTCGGAGGTTGCTCTTTCCATCCATCTCGACAAGTACATTCTTGTAGGGAAGGGTGAGAGGAGCCAGGGTGGCAATCTGAAGAAGGCAATACTTGCAGATGCTACCGAGGCTGTCATCGCGGCTCTGTATCTCGATCAGGGCTTTGAGAGCGCGAAGAAGTTCGTTCTTTCATTCATCCCAGGCCAGGTTGAGAAGGTCCTTTCCGACCGCATATCCTACAAAGACTACAAAACGGAGCTGCAGGAGTTCCTGCAGAAGAGGAGAGGCAAGGTTCCCCGCTATTTCCTAGTATCGCAGACAGGTCCTGATCATGATCAGGTGTTCTCCGTTTCCGTAGAGCTCGGCACAAAGGTATTCGGCCCGGCGGAAGGCAAGAACAAGAAAAGCGCTGAGCAGGCTGCTGCCAAGCTTGCGCTTATTGCTCTCGGCATTGAGAAAGGCTGATAGCCCGTTTCTCAAGATAATCCTTATTGTTCAGAGAAGGATCCTCTATGACTTCATCGAGAAGCTCTGCGAGGATCTTTCCGATTGCAGGTCCCGGCTTGATTCCAAGCTCCATCATTCTTGTCCCGTTGATTTCCAGATCCTTGATTGACAGGGCGCTTTCCCTGTCCAGCTCCTCGTTTATCCTGTCAGCGAACGCATAGAGATTCGAGATGTCTGGAGCATGCCCAAGAGTTGCGTTCATATCAGCGATCCGCAGCTCGAAAAGAGGATCAATGTTCTCGATTCCTACACGTTTTATGAATCTTCTGACAGCGCTTCCGCTCCAGTCTGGAGTGTAGGAGAACATATGGTTCTTCACCAGATGCATGACGCTCTCACGTTCTTCATTCGATGTCTTGAGACGGCGGAATATGGAATCCACCATCTTCGCAGAGGCCTCCTCGTGGCCGTAGAATGTCCACATCCTGTCCTTGCCAGGGGCTCTGACAGCGGTCTTCCCGATATCATGGAGAAGGGATGCAAGGCGTACAGACATCGGGTAGTCATGATTGGTGGACCATTCGAGTGCGAGAATGAGATGCTCGTAGAGGTCCTCGCTGTGGAGACCTCCCTGCTCAAAGCCATATGCGGCAGCAAGCTCCGGAAGGATTTCATCCATAAGCCCTGTGATCCTCATCGCCTCCAGCCCCATTCTGGGATGTTCCGATCCTATAAGCCTGAAGAGCTCTTCCTTTATCCTTTCCGCAGATACTTTCCTGATGGTCCCGGAGAGCTTTTCCATTGCTTTCATTGTATCCTTCTCTATGGAGAATCCCAGCTGAGCTGAGAAACGGCAGCCGCGCATCATCCTCAGGGCATCTTCCTCGAATCTCCTTTCCGGTTCACCGATTGCCCTGATTATCTTCTTCCTGAGATCATGCATACCGCCGTGCAAGTCTATTATCTTCCCGTCAGGAAGCTCTGCGGCGAAAGCATTGATCGTGAAATCGCGGCGGCTGAGATCCTCCTCAAGGCTCTTCACGAATTCCACCGTTTCAGGGTGGCGTGAATCGCTGTAATCGCCGTCAACGCGGAACGTCGTGATCTCATAGTGCTTCCTATGGAATATTACAGTGACGGTACCATGCTTTATACCTGTATCGATGGTTTTTCTGAACATCCTCTTGATATCATCGGGTTCAGCATCTGTTGTGAAGTCATAGTCATTGTTATCCTTGCCGAGGATATAATCCCTTACAGCTCCTCCTACAAGGTAAAGCGTGAATCCGTTTTCACGGAAAATAGATGAAAGCTCTATGATATCTTCTGGAATCGTCATCCGCATATAACAGAGGATAGCAGAATCTATTCTGTTTGACAGCCTTGTGTAAGCTGCTTGCAATTTTGGTATTTGCATGTAAAGGAGAGGTGGAATGAGATTCATTGGACGCAGGAAGGAACTTGCATTGTTTTCGAAAGAGCTTGGTTCAGGCAGAGCTGCATCCATTCTTCTCTATGGACGGCGTAGAGTGGGGAAGACAACTCTTTTCAGAACGGTTCTTAATGAAGCATCTGGTATACGCATCCTATATACGTGCCTTCCTGCTGAGCTTGCTGAAAAATGCAAGAAATCCATCAGCCGTGATTCTCAGAGAGCTTGGATTAGCACCTCTTTCCTTCAGTAATCTAACTGATCTGTTTTCTTTCCTCTGTACCCTGAATGAAAAGCGTAAAGTACAGGCTATCGAAGACCTGTGGATCAAGACCTTTGGTATGATATCCTCATCCGGTTTTGAAGAGATTGACGATGAAGCTATCTTTATTTCCTCAGAGGATCTCTGCCGCTGATGCAGGCTTGAATGGAGAGCATTCTTTTCGGTATATTATCGGGGTAGGAGTTTTCAAGATGTTCAGACCAGTAAACAGCAAAGTCGATTTCCCTAAGATGGAAGAAAATATCCTGAAGTTCTGGGAAGAGAATGACATCTGCAATAAATCAATAGAACAGCGTCCTGCTGACAATGAGTATGTTTTCTATGATGGTCCTCCGTTTGCGACAGGACTTCCGCATTTCGGTCATTTTGTTCCGGGCACTATAAAGGATGCCATTCCACGCTATCAGGCGATGAAAGGCAAGAGAGTGATCAGGCGCTTCGGATGGGATTGCCATGGCCTTCCTGTTGAAGCGGAGGTGGAGAAGACCCTCGGAATCAAGGGCTATTTCGCTGTAATGGATTATGGTGTTGCCAAGTTCAACGATGCCTGCCGCTCAATCGTTCTCAGATATACAAACGAATGGAAGCATACCATCACGCGCATGGGCCGCTGGGTCGATTTCGATCATGGCTACCGCACCATGGACAAGAGCTATATGGAGTCCGTATGGTGGGTTTTCAAGTCGCTCTATGACAAGGGCCTTATCTATGAGGGCTACAACATCCTTCCGTATTCCCCGCTTCTTGCGTCTCCTCTTTCCAATATGGAGGTCTCGCTTGGCGGATATAAGGATGTGACCGATCCTGCAGTGACAATCAGATTCAAGGCCGATGGCGAGGAGAATACATACTTCCTTGCATGGACGACAACTCCATGGACGCTTCCTTCGAACCTGGCGCTTGCTGTCGGTCCTGATATCGACTACGTGAAGGTCCGTGACGAGGAGTCCGGTGATTACTACTATCTTGCAGAGCACCTCATCGGCAAGTACTACAAGGATGGAAAGGGCTGCGAGATCGTCGCAAGGATGAAAGGCTCTGAGCTCAAGGGCAGAACCTATGAGCCTCTCTTCCCGTATTTCGCCGATCTGAAGAAGCAGGGTGCGTTCATCGTTGTCTGCGGCGACTACGTTACGACAGAGGATGGATGCGGCATCGTACATACAGCTCCCGGATTCGGTGAGGATGACTACAACGTGCTAAAGGGTACAGGTATTCCTGTCGTCTGCCCGATTGATGCAGAATGCCGGTTCACGCATGAGGTACCGGATTTCGAAGGTCTTTTCGTGAAGGATGCGGATAAAGGTGTCATCCAGTGGCTCAAGGAGCATGGCAAGCTTGTGAAGAAGGAGAACTATCTTCACGCCTATCCGTTCTGCTACCGCACGAAGATGCCTCTGATCTACCGTGCTATGAGCTGTTGGTTCGTTGATATCCAGAAGATCAAGAAGACGATGCTTGAATGCAATGATCAGATTGACTGGGTACCTTCACATATCAAGTACGGGCGCTTCGGCAAGTGGCTTGAAGGTGCACGTGACTGGGCAATCAGCCGCAACAGGTTCTGGGGCAATCCTATACCGGTATGGAGGTGCGATGGCTCTGATCATATCGAGGTCATCGGATCGGTTGAGGAGCTTGAGAAGAAGTGCGGCAAGAAGGTTGAGGATCTCCATAAGCAGTATGTCGATGAGCTCACATGGCCATCTCCGGACGGAAAGGGCACTATGAGAAGAATACCAGACGTCCTTGACTGCTGGTTCGAATCAGGATCCATGCCTTATGCACAGGAGCACTATCCGTTTGAGAACAAGGAGAGGTTCGAGAGCATCTTCCCTGCTGATTTCATCAATGAAGGGCTAGATCAGACCCGTGGATGGTTCTATTCTCTCACGATTCTTGCAGCAGCGCTTTTTGAGAAGCCCGCATTCTGGCACTGCATCGTTTCCGGCATCGTGCTTGCAGCGGATGGCAGGAAGATGAGCAAGAGCGAGCGCAACTATACAGATCCTATGGAGATCATAAACAAGTATGGCGCAGATGCACTCCGTTTTGCCCTTATCGATTCCACTCTTGTCAAGGCTGATGACCTGAAGTTCAGCGATGAGCTTGTGAAGGATGTCCTGAAGAATCTCATGATTCCTCTCTGGAATGCTTATTCATTCTTCATGACATATGCCTCGATTGATGGCTATGAGCCTTCATCGACCCAATTCGATCAGCTTTCCAATCCTCTGGATAAGTGGATCATCTCCGCACTGAATCGCTTCATAGCATCTGTCACCAATGCCTTCGATTCCTATGATATCCAGACTGCGGCATCATCCCTTGTGACTTTCATCGATGAACTGAACAACTGGTATATCAGACGCTCGAGGAGGAGATTCTGGAAGTCTGAGAATGACGGAGATAAGAAGGAGGCATATGATACGCTCTATCGCGTTCTTCTGACATTCGTGAAGGTGGCGGCCCCGATGATCCCGTTCGTGACAGAGGAGATCTACAGAGCTCTCCGCACAGAAGATATGCCGCAGTCCGTTCATCTCTGCGATTATCCTGTGTGCAATGACAAGGAGCGCGATGAGAATCTTGAGCGCGAGATGTCACTGACGATGAAGGCTGTGACGATGGGCCGTGCGCTCAGGTCTTCTTCGAATATAAAGATCAGACAGCCGCTCTCACAGTTCTTTGTCGTCGATAGATCCGAGGAAGACAGGAAGATCCTTGAGAACAGTGTGGATATCATAAGCGAGGAGCTCAATGTCAAGAAGGTTGTGATCAGCGCGGATGAGTCTTCCCTTGTATCGTATTCCGCGAAGGCTAACTTCAAGGTTCTCGGCTCGAAGCTCGGAAAGAATATGAAGGCTGTGGCTGCAGTGATACAGAACTTCACCTCTGAGGAGATCGCCTCTATTCTCGACGGCAATGCAAGAACAGTTGAGTACGATGGTGGTTCCATTGATATCACAGAGGGAGATCTTGCTGTACAGAGAAGCGAGAAAGAGCATGTCAAAGTCCTTAATGATGGTGCTCTGACTGTCGGTTACGATACAGAGATCACAAGAGATCTCTTCCTTGAGGGTATTGCCCGTGATCTTGTCCGCTTTGTCCAGACGGAGAGAAAGGAGAAGGATTTCGAGGTTGCTGATCATATCAACCTCTCTGTGAATGGCAATGCTGATTTCCTTGAGGCTGTGGGACAGTTCAGGGACTATATCATGCAGGAGACGCTTGCAGATACCCTTTCGACCGATTGCCAGAGTGGTTCAGAGACGGAGATCGCCGAAGAGAGCGTCAGAGTATCGGTGGAAAAGGCATGATGAAAAAGCTTCTCTCCATTGCCCTGATTGCTTTGATTCTTGCATCATGTGTGCACGAATCGCCTTTCAGAAGTGAGTACTATTTCCAGGCAATGGGAAGAAGCGGCGAAATCGTCATTACCGTAGATACGCGTGAAAGCGGAATCCTGTCCGGATTGCTTCCTGAGGAGATCCATGGAAGAGCGGACAGGATCTCTGCCGCAATCGATGGGGAAGGGAATGTCTATGGCGGGGCCGAGGGGAATTTCGGCTATGCGGGAGTGAATGCGCTTCTTGATTGGGTGCCTGAGTTCAGGAAGATCGACGGAGAGCCTTTCTATTTCCAGTCACGGTCAGCAAAGCTTGAGGCTGCTGTGCCGAGGTCAGGTATACTGCTTTTCTCCTCATCTTCCTATACGGAGGCATATGCTCTGACGATATCTGACAGGGCTCTGCTGATAGATGATTCCACTGCTCGGGAGATGGCTGGGCATGATATGGCAATATATATGAACCATCCATCATCGATTCCTGACATCGGGATCGAGATTCCCGATGAGACAGCTGCCAGGATTGAGAAGGCACTTCTTCTTTTTGACGATGATGGAGAGTCTGGTTATCTTACAGGGTGGGTCGATATGGATTCCCCATCCTCTGCCAGGACTCTCTCGACGCTTCTGCGCAATGAGCTCCTCAAAGGCATAAGGCTGAGAGGTGAGAAACCCGATTTCGCGGTCCTTTCAGGCTATTTCAGGGCTGAAGAGGATATTCTGTATATTGATTACCCCGGTATAGATCGGGAAATGGTGGAGGCTGTGGCTAAAGCTTCTGCCGGAGGAGTCTGATATGCCGCTTTATGAGTACAAGTGCACAAAGTGCGGTAATGATTATGAGGTTATAAAGGGATTCTCGGAGGATGCCGATCACGATATCTGCCCAGAATGCCATTCACCTGCGGAGCGTGTCTTCTCCGAAGCACCCGCTGTTGTCTATCATGGTTCAGGCTATTACTGCACTGATCATAAGAGCGCATCTGCGGGAGGTGATAAATGAAAAGGATCCTGACAGGGGACAGAACAACAGGGCATCTGCATCTCGGACATTATGTCGGGTCTCTTTCGCAGCGTGTGGCACTGCAGGATGACTATGAGGAGTTCATCCTTCTTGCCGATGTGCAGGCACTGACAACGCATTTCAATAATCCTGAGCTGATCAATGACTCGATTTATCAGGTTGCAATCGATAATCTTGCCGCAGGACTTGATCCGGAGAAGGTTACTTTCGTGCAGCAGTCAATGATTCCTGCTATTGCGGAGCTGACGATATTCTATTCAATGATCGTCACAGTCAATCAGCTTTCGCATAACCCTACGATCAAGACCGAAGCGAAGAACTATGGCTATAAGGAGCTGACATATGGCTTCCTTGGCTATCCTGTCTCACAGACTGCGGATATAACATTCTGCAATGCGGATCTCGTTCCTGTAGGGGAGGATCAGATTCCGCATATCGAGCTTTCGAGGAAGATCGTCAGGAAGTTCAATGATCTCTATGGAACAACGATAACAGAGCCTGAGTATAAGCTTTCCGCCGTTTCCCGTCTGCCTGGCCTTGATGGCAATGCAAAGATGGGAAAGAGCCTGGGCAATGCTGTATATCTTTCAGATAGCCAGGAAGTGCTTGCAGGCAAGATAAGGAATGCTGTGACCGATACAAACAGGATTTCCGTAAAGATCCCTGGCAATCCCGATGTCTGCACTGTCTATACATATCATAAGGCCTTCAACAGCGAGGAGTGCGATAATGTCTCATCGATGTGCCGCAATGCATCAATAGGATGTGTTGCATGCAAGAAGCTGCTTGCTGAGAAGATGAACAGTATATTCGATCCTATCCGTGAACGCCGCCACTACTATGAGGAGCATAAGGATGAGGTGAGGGATATCATCAAGTCCGGCACGGCAAAGGCCAATGAGATCGGCAACAGGAATATCGCAGAGATCAAAGAGAAGATGCATGTAGTCATCTGATCTGCAGATAAGGGAACTCAAGGCCTCTTCTTCAGAGAAAAACTCTGTGGGGGAGGCTGTTTTCTTCAATCCGGGGCAATGAAAAAAGACTGTTCTCTGCCGAACAGTCTTTTCTACGCTCCGAAGTTATGAATTTAAACGGAGCAAGTGTTTCTTTTGAGTCGGCCACCCGACTGCTCTGATACTTAAGGGGTATCAAAGAGCTTTGCCCTTGCAGGTTTACTCACCTGCGTTGTTCTGTCCCCGCAGGGACGAAGTTCTTTTCGGACGCTTCAGGGAGCTTCCGTTTCGTTTCTCCAGGGTTTCTATCCCTGTTCCTGATTACATCCTATCATAGAATAGCAAGCTGTCAAGAGAATTTTTATCTTGTTGTATTGTATGAAATTGCAATATTATGAGAGCATATCCTGAAGCTGCTTCTTCGCATTCTGGAGCGTAGCATCATACTGGGCCTGCAATCTTTCAAGATTCTTTGATGCGACCTCGAGAAACTCCTTGTCACTCTCAGGGGCAATGTGCACATCCTGTCCGTACTGGGCACGGAGCTTTGCCTCTTTCTCCTCAAGAACAGGCCTGAACTGCTCTTTCATCTTCTCGACAAGATCCTTTCTGTGCTTAGGATACTGCATGAGGAAATCAGATAGCTCTCCTACAAGTCCCATGATGTTCGGATCGTCATCGGAGGCAATTGACGCCAGAGTCTTTGTCTTCTCGAATCTGCCATCTACGACTTCCTCCTGCGGAAGGGATAGAGAAGAGAGTATTGAAGCTGTCAGAGCTTCTTTCCTCGCTGCTGGATCAACTGCTTCAAGTTCTTTCTTCAGCTTTGCTGCATCTGTCTCATCTCCTGTGAGATATGAACCTGCAATGCGGCGGGCCCTGGAGACTTCCTCTCCATGGCGGAACTTATCCTTATCTATCGTGATGCCCTCTGTTTTCTCAAGGGCAATTTCCCATGCGCTTTTAATCTTTCCCATAAACTGGAATATAATCCTAAAAGTCTCAGAAGGCTATAGGATATGGACTAGCAATCCTCTTTTGATTAGGCTATCGGAGTATGGCTGATGGCATTATCTACCTTTTTGATATATTCGGCACTGCGATATTCGCCATAACCGGCGCTGTGAAAGGAGTGCGGCATCGTCTGGACTTCCTCGGCGTCATAGTCTTTGCGATCACTGTTGGCTGCGGTGGCGGCATGGTGCGCGATGTCCTTCTTGATCAGCCTGTTGCAGTTCTGACGAATGAAGCTTATGTCATAGTGTGTATTATCGCAGGAATCGTAGTATTTCTCATAAGCCCGAAGATAATAGGTCAGTGGGGCGCTATACAGTACTGCGATGCGCTTGGGCTCGGGGTTTTCACAGCCATTGGCTGCGCAAAGGCCTATGAGCTTGGGCTGGGACCTGTCGCCATCATCGCAAGCGGTGTATTCGGCGCTGTAGGTGGAGGCGTTCTCCGTGATGTCTTCTCACGTGAGATACCGATGGTCTTCACATCGGATTTCTATGCTTCTGCTTCGATTCTGGGAGGTATTCTCTTCATCATCCTTGGCTATGCTGGTATAGAGGGCAATGTGCTTCTTTATTCAACGGCAGTATTCACAACGCTTTCGCGTATCCTTGGCTACCATTTCAGATGGAAGCTTCCTGTAGCACGTCTTGCAGGAGAGGAGAAATGGCAATGACGGAAAAGCTTTACTATGAGAATCCATATCTGGAGGAGCTTGAGGCGGAGGTTGTTGCTGTCTCAGGTTCCGCTCTCATCCTTGATAAGACCATATTCTATCCTGAGGGCGGGGGACAGCCAGGTGATTGCGGATTGTTCGGTGATATCCCGATTGCAACAACAGAGAAAGGTGATGATGGTACACCGCATCACATTATCGCAGAGGGTTTTCTCCCCCCTCCGGTCGGGACAAGGGCAAAGCTGCATCTTGACTGGGAGCATCGTTATTTCTACATGAGAGAGCATTCTGCACAGCATCTTGTCTCTGCTCTGCTCTTTTCCATGCATGGCATCGGGACAGTGGCTGTTCATCAGGGAGAGGATGGCTTCACAGTTGAGACCAATGCTTCAGATATTCCCGATGATATCCTCCTTTCCGTTGAGGATGCCGCTTCGGATGCTATCCGTGAAGGACATAGGATATGGCAGGAGGAGGTTGAGCATATTGATGCAGAGGCCCTGCACATGCGCCGTTCGATAAAGGTCGGAGGACGTGTCAGGATAGTCCATATCGATGGTATCGATGAGGTGGCATGCGGCGGGGTGCATGCAGGTAATACCAGGGAGATAGGCGAGATTGCCTATGTTGGAAAGGAACGCATCAGATCACATATAAGGACAATGTGGAAATGCGCGGAACCTGCTGTCTCCTTCAGACGCGGGAACATGGAGATAGTAAAGGCACTCTCATCGCTGTTCTCAGCGGAGAGGCAGAATATAGAGAAGGAGGCGGAGCGCGTCATTGCTGAGCTTGGGGAGCTTAAGCGTGATGTGCATAGGCTGGAGGAGAGGATTGCATCCCTTGAGCTGGGGAAAGCCCTCTGCGACGGTCCTGCATTCCTTCTTTCAGATATTCCTGTTTCCTCATATGATGGGGTTCTGCCTGAAGGATATGCATATCCTGTTCTTGTAGCGGATGCCTCCGGTAGATTCCTCTTTTACGGCGATGGGGATCTCTTCACAAAGCTCAGAGGAGCTCTTCAGATAAAGGGCGGAGGCCGCAATGGCATTTTCCATGGTTCATTCCCCGGTTCCGCCTCTGATTTCATTTCTGCTGCCAGGGAGGTGATCTGTGGCAATGACTGAGAAGCTTCCGGACAATAGGGAAGAGAAGAATACAGAAAGGGATCATCATATAAACTGGAAGAAAGCTGCCCTGATCGGCTTTATTCCCCTCTTGGTCATGCTTACGTCATTCTTTGGCGTGACGAGGCTCATAGGGGAGGATATGTATAATGATGCTGTCTATCTTGTGGAGGAGAAGTTCGGTGTTCTTGGAATCTTCCTCTATGTCTACATCGTTGATACCCTCATCCTTCCGCTTTCCCCTGATTTCGTTTTTCCGATAGCTGTAGGAATGAGTCCGTTCATCATGATCCCGGTAATAGGAAGCGCATCCGCTTTAGGAGGTATCACTTCATATTCGATAGGAAGGCTACTGTACAGGATTCCTGCAATCAAGAGGCTTACAGGCAAGGCATATCTGAAATGGGGAGGATATATCCAGCGCTATGGGGTTCTGTTCGTCATGCTTGCGGGCATTCTTCCTCTGCCGTTCTCTACAATCTGTGTTGCTGCAGGGGCTGTGCAGATGGATGCCAGGAAGGTTATCCTGGCATGCCTCACACGGTTCATAAGGACGACGATCTACTTCGCGCTCTTCAGCCTGATGCTCTGATTCTCCGCTCTTTCTATCACTGCTTCAGCGCGTACTGCGGCATCTCCTGTATAGTCGGAAGCATCAAGAAGCTTAAGCACTTCATCCTTTGAAAGGTATTTCAGGATTTCCTCATCGGAGGCAAGATTATCCTTCAATGGGTTATCCTTGCCTATCTGCACGAGAGCCCATGCCTTTAGGCTTTCTTCCCTGATTGTCTCATGCATGGCCTGTCTATCAGCGCCTTTTCTTCCAAGCTCCATAAGGAGCCTTTCGGTGGAAGCGAAGATCCCATAGTTCTCCATGAGCCTTCTCGTGGCTTCGCTATGGAAGTTCATCCCCGCTGCAATCCTCTTTGCAGTCATGAGCATCTCATCGAGTGCTATGAATGCTTCCGGAATGAATATTCTTCTGTTTGCGCTGTCATCGAGCGTGCGCTCCAGTATCATCAGGGATGCATTGTTCCAGGCGCTCTGGTATGCGCTCTCAACGATGCGTGCAAGTGAGCAGATCTTCTCATTGTTTATCGGATTCCTCTTGAAGGGCATCGCAGATGAGCCTACCTGTTTCTTTCCGAATGGCTCTGATACCTCGCCGATAGGAGGGGATTGCAATATACGGAGATCGAGGGAGAAGCGATGGAGAGAGGCCGCAATCGATGAGAGGGCTGATATGATCCTGAGATCCTGTTTCCTTGTATAGACCTGGGTCGCAGCCTCGAATGCCTTGATTCCAAGCTCATCCATCACCATATCTTCCAGCTCTCTTGCGCTTACTCCTGTTCCATCAAGGAGAACTCTGTAGCTGGCAGCTGTTCCGACAGCCCCTTTCATGCCCTTGCCCTTGATTGAAGCTATTGCTCCTATGAGGTCATCAGCATCATCTGATAGATCCTGCAGCGTCTGGGATAGCCTGTATCCTATTGTCGTTATCTCTGCCGGCTGGATATGGGTGAATGCCATTGTGGGGACATCCTTCATCTCCCGGGCGCGTTCTGAAAGAGTTTCGATAAGATCAGCAAGGCGGGATGCTATCAGCTGCAAAGCCTCCTTGAAACGCACGGCATCCGCATTGTCCAGCGCATCCATGCTTGTTGCCCCCAGATGGATTATGCCGCCGGCCTTAGGGCACTGCTCCGCATATGTCCTGATCTCTGCCATGAGATCGTGATGGATCTCGCTCTCTATCTCGCTTGCGCGCTCGATATCTATATCATCCTTATGGCTCTCGAGCTCCTTTACCTGCTCCTCTGTCACGATTCCTGCCTTGGACTCTGCTCTTGCAAGAGCAATCCATACTCTTCTGAGAAGCTTCCTCTTGTGCACCTCAGAGAATATGGCCTTCATCTCCTCGGATCCGTAGCGCCATGTAAGCGGGCTGATATATGTATCATGCGAGTATTCCATATGCAGACTCTCCTTGCTTGCGATTATATATGAAGAAAAAAAAAGGAGGAACAGCTTATTCCATTCCTCTCAGAAAAGTGGCCTTTGTCCATTGGAGGCCTTAACTAACCCTGAGTGTATAGTACATCCTTATATGCCGCTAATCATCAAGAAGGGATGAAATCTCTGTTAAGAATGCATGATGATATTCTCCTGATGGCGAAAAGGTCCCATAATTTCCTTATGCGGAGAAAGGACAGAGAGGTAACAGACAGGAAAGAGATTGCTGCGATGATCGCAGGAATGGACACGATACGCATAGCGATGAATGCTGAGGATGGCCCCTATATCGTGCCACTCTCATTCGGCATAGAGGAAGTTGGAGACGTATTTGTTTTCTACATGCATTCAGCCATCTCCGGCCGTAAGATCGATCTCATCGGGCTATCTCCAAGCGTCGGCTTTGAGCTTGATAGCGCCAAAGGGCTGGTTGCAGGAAATGAGGCCTGTGAGTTCAGCATGCGGTATCAGTCAGTGATAGGTACAGGCATCGCACGGGTCATCACAGATGGCAAGGAAAAGCTCCATGGTATGAGGAAGATAATGGAGCATTATACTTCACGCTATGATTGGGATATCCCGGAAACAGTGCTGTCCCATACTGCGATCATACGTCTGGATGCAGTGAGGATAAGCGCGAAACGGTATTAGCTTTCATCACTTCTTAATCATTTTCTGGTATTATCCTGAATATGAGAATATTGCTTGCAGAGGATGAGAAGGAGCTTAATTCGCTTATCCGGAAGACCCTTGAGGATGAGGGATATGCCGTTGATGCAGTGACAGATGGAGACTCGGCTTTCGAGTATCTTTCATCAACTCCGTATGACATAGCTGTCATGGACATAATGATGCCGGGCCGTGATGGGATTTCAGTACTGAAGGAATACAGGAGGAACGGAGGGACTTCCCCGATACTCCTCCTTACAGCAAGGGACGGTATCGAGGACCGTGTAATCGGGCTTGACGCAGGGGCTGATGACTATCTTGTGAAGCCATTCATGTTTCCTGAGCTTCTTGCGCGTATACGTGTTCTCCTCAGAAGGAATACAGCAGCATCCTCATCGGTACTGGAGTGCGGGGATCTTGTGATGGATACCTCTTCCCGCTCTGTTCGCAGGCGTGGCCGGAAGATCGATCTCAGTGCAAAGGAATTCTCGATCCTTGAATACATGATGCATAATCAGGGGATTGTACTTGGCAGGGAAAGCCTGAGAAGCCATATCTGGTCCTGGGATTATGACGGAGAGTCCAATGTCATCGATGTCTATATAAGGTATCTGAGGAAGAAGATCGATGACGGGGAGAATACAAAGCTGATACATACTGTCCGCGGTGCTGGCTATATGCTCAAGGATGGGACTGTATGACCCTTTCGGTACGCCATCGCATCGTCATATGGTATACGCTATGGATGGTCCTCCTGATAGTCCTGGTATTCATCGGCATCTTCTCTGGAAGCAGCTATCTTGTTGAGCGCCGTACAAAGGCAGGAGTGGTCAGAGCGGTCAATGAGGCTGTCGATGAGATAGAATACACCGAAGGCTGGCTTGATTTCGACAATGTCGATTTCCGAAGGGGCGGTGTGTATATAATCCTCTATGATAATGATGGATTCCGCATTGCAGGATTCGCACCCGATGAAGTTCCATATACTGCTTTCTCCGATGGTATATTGAGAACGCTTACAAGCGGCAGGAACAGCTGGTATATCTATGATTCGCAGCTTTCGTTCTCTGATGAAGACTTTATATGGGTCAGGGGAATCATAGGAAGCTATGATATGCGGGCAGTCGTGTCATCGATGCAGGGTGTGCTTCTCATAGTGCTTCCGATTCTTGTCCTTATGGCTGCCTTTGGCGGATATCTGATCGTAAAGCGTTCGTTCAGACCTATAGACAGGATCATAAAGACCGCAGAAGAGATCGCTGAAGGCAATGATCTGAAGAAGAGGATTGGACTCAGGGATGGCAGCAGTGAGCTGTATAAGGCAGCTTCGGCCTTTGACAGGATGCTTGATAGGATCGAGGCGACATTCGAGAAGGAGAAGCAGTTCACATCAGACGCTTCCCATGAGCTCAGGACCCCAATCGCTGTAATACTTGCCGCATCAGATTATGCTCTCTCCCATACAGATGACAGCAGCATGAAGGAGACGCTTTCCGTAATATCGGATCAGGCTGGGAGAATGTCCTCACTTGTTTCAGAGCTGCTGTATATCGCGAGGGCTGATAAAGGCACCCTTCATCTCGAGAAAGAGGATGTCGATGTCTCTGAGCTGATCGAGATCGTGGCAGAGACCATGGAGGATAAAGCTGCTTCGAAGAATATTTCGATACATGCCAGAGATAGCGAGGCTATCATAGTCAAAGCCGACCGCGATATGCTGATGCGTGTTCTGATAAATCTCATTTCAAATGCAATCACATATGGAAACGATGGTGGCAACGTGTGGGTATCGGCAGCAGAAGACCATGGAAATGTGGTGATAAAAGTCCATGACGATGGCATTGGAATCGCTCCTGAGCATCTGGCAAGGATATGGGACAGGTTCTATCAGGAAGATCCTGCAAGGTCAGGAGGCAATGGATCAGGGCTCGGTCTTTCAATCGTCAAGGAGATTGTATCACTGCATGGAGGCACTGTCTCTGCAGAGAGCAAAAAAGGGGAAGGCAGTACATTCTATGCTGAGATCCCTGATGGCAGCGCATTGATCTGATCATGGATCAGCGGAAGAACCAATAATCGATGAAGCCTGCTCAAGGATCCCATATTGTTCAAACTATCGATAATTATTATCATCAGATAACTCATATTAAGGAATATTGATGCAGATTACGAAGCGTGATGGGCGCCACGAGCCCTTTGATATCCACAAAATAGAGAATGCGATCAGAGCATCGCTTGTAAGCACCGGGAAGGTCTTTCCGGATAGTCTTCCGCTGACTCTTGCGGAGTCCGTGGCCGCAACTCTCTCTCCTGACCGTGAGTGGAGCGTTGAGGAGATACAGGATGCGGCGGAGAAGACGCTGATGGCTGCTGGGGAGTTTGAGGCAGCCAAGAACTACATTCTTTTCCGGAACAGGCGTACCGAGCTCCGGAAGGAAAGGAAGCGCATTCTTGATCTATTTTCGGATAAATCAATAGAGAGTGTGCTTATATCGATCCAGAATGATTTCCCTGACGAGCAGTATTCCCTTTCAGTACTTGCGGATAAGTTCCTCTCATTCTCCAAGAATGGCATGGGTGATGAAGATGAGGAGAATGCTCTTATCAGGGCTTCCGTTGAGCTGACTGGTCCACAGGCTCCCTCCTGGGAGTTCATCGCTGCCCGTTTCCTCTTCCATTCATTCAGAAGGAAGCTTGCGGAACGATTGAAGGCAAGGAACATCGTATCATTCTATGACAAACTCAGATTCCTCACCGATGAAGGACTGTATGGCAGTTATATTCTCGAGGGGTATTCAAGAAGGGAGATCGAAGAGGCTTCCTCCTTCATCGATGATTCACGCGATGATCTCTTCACATACTCCGGTATCGATCTCCTTCTGAAGCGCTATGTTATACATTCACATCAGAATGAACCTCTTGAGACTCCTCAGGAGATGTTTCTGGGAATAGCTCTTCATCTGGCACTTCCTGAGAAGAAAGACAGGATGACATGGGTAAGGAAGTTCTATGACATGCTTTCCCGGATGGAGGTTACGATGGCAACTCCTACGCTGGCAAATGCCAGAAAGCCTATCCATCAGCTTTCATCCTGTTTCATAGATACTGTCCCCGATTCCCTTGATGGTATCTACCGCTCACTCGATAACTTCGCGAAGGTTTCGAAGTTCGGTGGAGGCATGGGCATGTATTTCGGGAAAGTCCGTGCAAATGGTTCTGCGATTAGAGGGTTCGAAGGAGCTGCAGGTGGTGTTATCCGCTGGATAAGGCTTGTGAATGATACTGCAGTTGCTGTTGACCAGCTTGGAGTGAGGGCAGGAGCTGTCGCTGTATATCTTGATGTATGGCACCGCGATCTTCCTGAGTTCCTTAATCTCCGCACAAACAACGGGGATGACAGGATGAAGGCTCACGATGTCTTTCCTGCTATCTGCTATCCAGATTATTTCTGGCAGCTCTGTTCCGAGAATCTCGACCAGGACTGGTATATGATGTGTCCCCATGAGATATGGACAGTGAAGGGCTACCATCTTGAGGATTTCTATGGTGAGGAATGGACGAAGCGCTATCTTGAATGCATTGCCGATGGCCGGATAAGAAAACGCTCGATCCTTCTTAAGGATCTTGTCAGGCTTATCCTGAAGAGCCTTGTGGAGACCGGAACTCCTTTTGCATTCAACCGTGATGAGGTCAACAGGGCAAATCCCAATAAGCATAAGGGGATGATCTACTCATCGAATCTCTGCACAGAGATTGCGCAGAATATGTCGGAGATAGAAGCAGAGCCTGTGGAGATCACAACGGAGGATGGCGAGAAGGTTGTGGTAATCAGGACAAAGCCCGGTGATTTCGTTGTCTGCAATCTTGCATCGATCTCGCTCGGGAATATCGATGCAACGGACAGAGAGAAGCTTCATGATGTGACCAAGACCGCTGTACGTGCTCTGGACAATGTCATCACTCTCAATTTCTATCCTGTGCCTTATGCCCGTATCACGAATGACGAGTATCGTTCAATAGGTCTTGGAGTCTCGGGTTATCATCACATGCTGGCAAAAAACGGCATCAGATGGGAGTCTGAAGAGCATCTGGATTTTGTTGATAAGGTCTTTGAGACGATAAGCTATGCGGCTATCGAGGCATCTTCTGAGCTGGCAGCAGAGAAGGGATCGTATAAATACTTCAAAGGCAGTGAATGGGATACTGGGGAGTTCTTTGATAGGCGTGGGTTTGACTCGCCTGAATGGGCTGTGCTGCGGGAGAAGGTCCATAGGAACGGTATGAGGAACGCCTATCTTCTTGCCATCGCACCAACTTCTTCTACAAGCATACTCTCCGGTACGACTGCAGGAGTCGATCCTGTGATGAAGAGGTTCTTCTATGAGGAGAAGAAGGGCAGCATGCTTCCACGGACTGCTCCGGAATTGTCAATGAAGACATGGTGGTACTATAAGGCGGCGCATGAGATTGATCAGACATGGTCCGTGAAGGCGGCAGGCATACGGCAGCGTTATATCGATCAGGCTCAGAGCATGAACCTCTATATAACGAATGACTATACGATGAGAGAGGTTCTGAATCTTTATATCCTTGCATGGAAATGCCATGTGAAGACGATATACTACGTACGCTCCAAGAGCCTTGAGGTTGAGGAGTGTGAGAGCTGTTCTAGCTAGGAGGAATGATGGAAGAGCTTAGAAGAAATCCCCTTTTCAATCCAGAAGGGGATACTGAGATTGAGAAGAGAAGGCTTATCGGTGGCAATACCACAAACCTCAATGATTTCAATAATATGAAATATAAGTGGGTATCGGACTGGTACAGACAGGCAATGAACAACTTCTGGGTTCCGGAGGAGATCAATCTCTCTCAGGATCTGAAGGATTACCATAATCTTCTTCCTTCAGAGCGCACCGCCTATGACAAGATACTCTCATTCCTGGTATTCCTGGATAGCCTTCAGACTGCGAATCTGCCGAATGTAACGGAGTACATCACAGCTAATGAGGTCTGCCTCTGCCTGCATATCCAGACATTCCAGGAGTGTCTCCACAGCCAAGCCTATTCATATATGCTCGATACCATATGCTCGCCTGATGAACGTAATGATATCCTCTTCCAGTGGAAGACAGATGAGCATCTTCTCAGACGGAATACATTCATCGGAAACTGCTACAACGACTTTGTAGAGAACAGGGATCTGTTCCATCTCATGAAGGTTCTGATGGCAAACTATATTCTCGAAGGTATTTATTTCTATTCAGGCTTCATGTTCTTCTATAATCTCTCAAGGAATGGAAAGATGCCGGGATCGGCCCAGGAGATAAGATATATCAACAGGGATGAGAATACGCATCTCTGGCTTTTCCGGAACATAATCCTTGAGATGAAGAAGGAAGAGCCTGAGCTCTTCACTCCGGAAAGGGTTGAGGTCTACAGAAAGATGCTGGAAGAGGGGGTGAGGCAGGAAGTGCTGTGGGGCGAGTATGTGATAGGAGATGATGTTCCTGGATTGACGAGGAAGATGGTCTCTGACTACATCCATTACCTTGGCAATCTCAGATGGCAGAGCCTTGGTTTCGGACCACTCTATCCAGGATTTGAGAGCGAACCTGAAGACATGGTCTGGGTATCGCAGTACTCAAACGCAAATATGGTCAAGACGGATTTCTTCGAAGCCAGAAGCACTGCATACGCGAAGTCCACAGCATTGGTTGATGATCTTTGAGCTTATATGACTTCCTTTGTCTTCCATCTGCCTGAGGTTATGCGCCACAGGTAGAGAAGACCTCTGACAATCCAGTCTATATACATGGCATACCAGATGCCTTCAACGCCGAATCCGAGTCCTTTTATGAGTATATATGCGCCTGCTACGCGGAATAGCCACATGGATGCAAAAGAGGCAACCATTATGAATCTGACATCTCCGACGGCTTTCAGCATATTGGGGAGGGTGAATCCAAGAGGCCATATAGCAAAGCACATGAATAGACACAATCTTGCCATCGGTATGGCTTTCTCTATTGAACCGGGTTCAAGCCCATATATCGAGATGACCTGTGGCGCGAAGAGCATCATCGGAAGGACGGTGATGAGCGTTGTTGTGAATACGAGTGCTGTAAGCAGTTTCGTATAATGTGATATATCCCTGAAGTTCCTTCTCCCGCGGCACTGTCCGATTACAGTTATCATGGCAAGGTTTATTCCATTGCCGGGTATGTTTGAATAGCTGTTGAAGTTTCCCATGACAGCATTGATGGCCATTGCGGAGGTTCCGAGGCTTGCTGTCAGTGACTGTACCAGGATCTTCCCTATATTGAATGACGCTCCTTCGATTCCGGAAGGGATACCGATGCGGAGAATTCTCTTTATCAGATCTGGAGAGAACGGTCCTGAGAGTATTCCCTGAAGACTGAGCTTGTCTGTCCCTCTATGCATCAGGGTGAACATTACGATGCATCCCATGATCCTTGATGCAAGAGATGCGATTCCTGCACCTCTTGGGCCAAGATCATAGATGAATATCAATATGGCATTTCCGCCGATGTTTATCGCATTCATCATGACAGAGACAAGCATCGTCCTGATGCTTCTGTTCTCTGCTCTTGATAGCGCTGTGAGAGCTGAGTATATCGCAAGGAAGGGGTAGGATAGGAGAATAGGAACGAAGTAATCATCGGTATAGCCTTTCACATCGGCTCCGATGTTTCCGAAGCAGATGTCGATTATGTATCCTCTGATCGGAAGGACCACCACGGTCATGATGACTGAGACTATCGCAGAGATGTATATCAGGTTCTTGGCACTGTCCTTCGCCTTGTCCTTATCCCCTGATCCTATGTACTGGGCAACGACGACAGCTCCCCCTGTGGCAAATGCTGCAAAGAGCTGGATCAGCAGGTTCGATATCGTATCTACGAGCGATACGCCCGATACAGCAGCCTCTCCATTTGATGAGACCATTATCGTATCGGCCATTCCTATCAGGATCGAGAGGAATGAATCGATTATAAGTGGAATGATAAGCGCCGCAAGATTGCGGCGCGAATACATGTGCTTTTCCATCAAGTTGTCAGAAGACCCTCATCAGAATCGAATTCCTTCCGCCGTATCTTGCGGAACTCATCAACAAGACTCTGTACAGTAAGCTTCTTCTTATCTTCTCCTGCGACATCCAGGATGATATGCCCTTCATCCATCATTATCAGGCGGTTCCCGTAATCGATGGCGAACTGCATATTGTGGGTTACCATCATCGCGGTGAGATTGAAGCGCTCGATGTACTCCTTAGTCAGATCCATGACAATCTCGGCATTCCTCGGATCGAGGGCAGCTGTGTGCTCGTCAAGAAGCATCAGGGAAGGGCGCGAAAGGGTTGTCATCAGCAGCGTCAGCGCCTGTCTCTGCCCGCCGGAGAGAAGACCTACATTGTCCTCCATCCTGTCCTCAAGGCCGATTTGCTTGAGAAGCTCCCTGAACTTTGCCTTTCTGTCCTTCGTAAGGCTGAACTTAAGGCCTTTCATGCCTTTTGATGAGGCAAGATTCATATTGTCCTGGATGGACATATTGGCGCTTGTTCCTTTTGTCGGATCCTGGAATATCCTTCCGATCATGAAGGCTCTCTTATATTCAGGCGCGTGGGTTATATCCTTGTCCTTCAGCTTTATCGTGCCGGATGTTACAGGGAAAGTGCCTGCAATCATATTGAAGAGGGTGGATTTGCCCGAGCCATTTGAACCGATGACGCAGATGACATCACCATCATTGACTGTGAGATTTATATCTTCAAGCGCAAGCTTCTCATTCACCGTTCCCGGAAAGAAAACCTTTGTAACGTGGCTGATCTCAAGCATTGTCTGCCTCCTTGAGGCTCTGTGTTCTCTCAAGAGCCTTCTTCCTTGCCCCTTTTGCACTTGCCATTGCTCTTGTCTGGGCGACTGTGAGCGAGATGATGACAAGTATTCCGGTCAGCAGCTTGAAGTCATTTGGAGTGATTCCGATGAGATACCCGTATTTCCTTCCAAGGAACATCAGCGCCTTGTATATGATTCCGCCAAGAATCGCGCGAAGGGTTATAAGGGATATCCTGTTTGACGAGAAGAGGAACTCACCGATCATTATGGCAGCAAGTCCCTGAACCACCATTCCCTGTCCGAGATTCGCATCGGCAAATCCCTGATACTGAGCAAGAAGAGCACCCGAGAGAGCGATAAGTCCGTTGGAGAGGCCGACACCTATAAGCTTCAGGGTAGCAGGATTCATTCCCTGTGAAAGGATCACCTGTTCATTTCCTCCAAGGGCACCAAGCGCAAGACCGAGATCCGTGCGGAAGAAAAGGTCCATGATCAGCTTGACGACAAGAACGAATATAAGTGTTCCGAGAAGCGATGCGAATGCCTGCGGCAGGAATGAGAATGCCTCCGGGAAAAGCCTGTAAAGAGTATCAACACGGACAAGCGATACATTGGCTTTATTGCCGAGGATTCTCAGGTTGACAGAATAGAGCATCGTCATCGTGAGGATACCTGCGAGAAGCCCTGGGATACGGAGCTTGTTGTGTATTGATGCTGTGACAAGTCCGCAGAGGACACCTGCCAGGAAAGCCAGCACGAGCCCCGCTGTGATCCCAAGTCCGCCAACAATGCACATTGTGGCCACCGCGGCGCCCGTTGCAACTGATCCGTCGCATGTCAGATCTGCGAAATCCAGGATTCTATAGCTTATTAGAATTCCCAGAACCATAATGGAGAAAATCAGACCTTCTACGAAAATACCTTCAATCATTTCATTCTTCCAAATCTATTGTTCAGCCAAAGCAGAAGACCGCCAGGTTGGCGGCCTTGCTGCATTCTAGCATATCTTTATTTCTCTGTCTTCACTCCGTCCTGGATGACTACGGCAGCAGAGTCGAGTAGATCCTGCGGAATCGTGAGACCTAGAGCTTCTGCTGTATCGAGGTTGAACCAGAGCTCGAAATCCTTAGGATCTGTGAGGAATACTGTTCCGAGGGATCCTGGATTCTCTCCGTTGTGGATCTTCTCAATGAGCTTTCCGACCTCAACACCGATTGAGTTGTAGTTGAATCCCCATGCGATCAGACAGTTGAGACCGTCTACGCCAGATGGATCTGCGGAGAATAGAGGCTTTCCTGCCTTTGTGCATACATCATCGACAGCTGCAAGGGCGGAGATGACATTGTTGTCCGTAGCGATATAGATCGCATCGACACGATCGATGATCGACTGTGTTGCCATCATGACCTCCGAGGAGTTCGCTACAGCGACTTCGACGAATTCAAGGCCGAGCTTCTCGCAGGCAGCCTTTGCCTGCTCCATCAGGACGACGCCATTCTGCTCACCGGAGGAGTATACGTTTCCGATTGTCTTTGCCCCTGTGATCTCGGCAAGGAGTTCGATCTGAGCCTCAACAGGATTCATATCGGAGACGCCGCAGACATTGCTTTCAGGGTCAGCTGCATAGTTGTCAGCGACAAGACCTGCTGAAGCGGGGTCTGTGACAGCTGCGAAGAGAACGGGCCTGTCTGAGAAGATATTCGCAAGAGCCTGTGCTGATGCTGTTCCGATTCCAAGGACTATATCGCAGTTCTCGCTCTTGAACTGCTGAGCAATGGAAGCTGCGGTGGAGATGTCTCCCTGAGCATTCTGGAAATCATAGCGGACAGGAATATCTGTTCCTGAAAGGTAGTCCTGCATTCCAACCTCTACAGCATCAAGAGCCGCGTGGGAAAGAAGCTTCGACACACCGATAAGCACAGTTCCGTCATCTGCGCTTTCCTGGCTTCCTCCTGCGATGAGTGCGAAGGAAGCAATAAGAACAGCCATAAGAGCAAATAGTTTTTTCATAAAACCTCCCTGAAGGATAGTTATGAATATAGCTGAAGCGATTTTTTCATTCAATGTTTCATATGCACGCCTGCGAATAATTATGCAAAATTTATTCTATTAGGTACTTCGCATCTGCAATTATATCCGCAGGGATTTTCAGCCCCAGATCAGCAGCGACTGCTGTGTTGATATACAGCTCAAGATCGGTAAGGTATTCAGTGCCTATTTCTTCCGGTTCCTCACCATTAAGCACTCTCTGTACGATTTCTCCGGTAAGGCGTCCCGATGCATAGTAGTCGAAACCACCAGCAAGGAGGACATCCGTTCCTTCCGCAGATGTCACATCAGCGCTGAAAAGAGGTATAGATGCATCGCCGCAGACATCAGATAGTGATGCGATGGCCGAGACTACAGTGTTATCTATCGCAACGTACATCGCGTCTATTCTGTCTATTATGGACAAAGCCGCCATCCTCACTTCCGATGAGTTCGCAACAGAAGCCGTGACAAGCTCTGTCCCGTTCTCCTCGCATATCCTTTTCATCTGCTCCATCGCGGATATGCCATTCGCTTCCCCTGATGTATAGATCATTCCTATTCTCTCAGCTCCGGTTATGCGTTCTATCAGGGCATAGTGCTCTTCTGCAGGGACCTGGTCCGAAACTCCGCATACATTGGATATTCCATCCAGACCGGCTGCTTTCACATCTGTTACTGAAGAGTAGATTACAGGGATATCATCAAAGACATTGGCAAGAGCCTGTGCCGTAGGTGTTGCTATTCCTATCACGAGATCCTTTCCTTCCGTTTTGAATACCTGTGCAATCGATGCGGCAGTGCTGATCTCCCCATTCGCATTCTGGACTTCGATCTCTGCTTCTATTCCGGCATCCATGAGATAGTCTTCAATACCTTGTTCTATTGAATCCAGAGCAGGGTGGGAAAGAAGCTTGGCAATCCCGATTCTCAATGTTCCATCCTCTTTTGTGCCTTCTGCTGCAGCGGGCAGGATGAGTATAAGCAATATGATCAGAAGTAAAGCCGGTTTTTTCATTTGATTCTCCTTGTAGTAACATAGTTACTGTAAGAAGAATCGTGGATATAGTCAAGATACTTTTAACAGAAACATCAGAAATCTATATCGAATACCTCATCGTCCAGATCTTCATATTCGCTTTCCTCCCCATCATCAGCCGCATTCGATTCGACATCGGGGATTATGGAGAAAAGCTCATCGATATCGTCATCGTATTCGTCATCTTCAAAGCACATGCATCAAGTATAGCATGATGGTTGTTTCATGCATCCTTCAAAGAAATGAAAAGAACGGACAAGAAGCCCGTTCTCCATGTAAAGCAAGGGAGTTTCCTTTTGAATTACATATTTCCAAGCATTTCCATCACTATGCTTGCGGAGTTGTCGGCAGCCTGATCGCCGAAGCCCTCATATGATTCATGCGCTAGTCCATCTGCTTTATCTGACATGCATCTTATGACGACGAATGGCACTCCGTACTGGTAAGCCACAAGACCAACGGATGCGCCTTCCATCTCGCAGGCAAGTGAGTTGAAGTCATCCTGCAGAATCTTTACGTAGTTCTCGCTTGCGACGAACTGGTCTCCTGTTGCGATGTTCCCCTTGAATGCGCTGTCTTCGCCTACGACATCCACGGCAGCTTCATATGCAAGATCCGCAAGATCTGCGTCAGCAGGGATCCTTCCATTCTCATCCGAGCCCGCGACCGCATCCCATACAAAGCCGTCATTTGTCATATCGCCATAGTCATGGACGACGAGATCCGTGGATACGACGACATCCATTACCTCTGTCTCCTCTCCGACACCGCCTGCAATGCCTGTGAAGATGATCGAGCTTACATCGAACTCGTTGATAAGAGTAGCTGCGCCAGCTGCGGCAAGGATCTTGCCGATCCCGGCCTTTGCAAGCACGACGTCTTTTCCCTGAAGCGTACCGATATTGTATTCGACGCCGCCGATTGTCTCTGTCCTGCTGATATCAGCATTCTCGAGAAGAAGGCTGAGCTCATTCGACATTGCAGTAATGATTCCGATAGGACCGTTTTCCGATGCCATGGCTGGTGCTGCAGCCATAACCGCAATAAGTGCTATGATAATGGTTTTCCTCATCATATCCTCCTTTCTCTCTTGTATCCCTGAAACAGGATTATGGCAATCAGGTGATTTTTTTCTTTCTGAAGCTATCTGCAAAGGATTGCATGAATCTGCTGTCTGTACTGAATTTGACAGCTGATTTTTCAGGATTTACAATATCCATATAGAATTACATCCATCCGTTCCATTGTTTTGCTGTAGGAGGTCCGCAATATGGACGTCATGGGTTTTTTCTATAAAAGGGGGTTGAATGAAGAAATGGCAGAAGTTATTGGAGGAAAGCTATAGGAGCGTAGAGGAGATTTCCGGGATGCTCGGTCTGGATGCCGATGAGCTTGAGAAGCTTCATGGTATCGAGGAGAAGTATCCCGTATGCATCACTGATTATTATCTTCATCTTATCGATCCTGATGACAGGCATGATCCTATAAGGAAGATGGCTGTACCCGATGCAATGGAGTTCTCAGAGGGGGGAAGCACCGATACAAGCGGTGAGTCAGATAACACAGTGATTCAGGGAATGCAGCACAAATACACTCAGACAGCTCTTGTGCTTTCAACGAATCAGTGTGCTATGTACTGCCGGCATTGTTTCCGCAAGCGGCTGGTAGGTCTATCCTCTGAGGAGATAGCTGAAAAGCTTCCTGAGATGGTGAAGTATGCAGAAGAGCATCCCTTCATCAATAATATTCTTATATCAGGAGGGGATTCCTTCCTGAATACGGATGATGTGATAAGACGGTATCTTGATGCCTTTACCTCAGTCCCGGCAATACAGTTCATCAGATTCGGTACAAGAACCCCTGTCACATTTCCCCAGAGGATAACAGAGGATGACGGGGAGCTTGCTTCGATTCTCAGGGAGTACAGCAGCAAGAAGCAGATCATCATCGTAACGCAGTTCAATCATCCTCGCGAGATAACCGCAGAGGCAAGAAAGGCCATAGATGAACTCAGAAATGCAGGATGCACCATACGCAATCAGACAGTTCTCCTGAAGGGTGTCAATGATGAGCCTGCCGTGCTGGCTCTTCTTATGAATAAGCTTATTGCAGCAGGCGTTGCCCCATACTATGTCTTCCAGTGCCGGCCGGTTGAGGGCGTGAAGAACCAGTTCCAGGTCCCGATTCTCAGAGGCTCCAGGATCATCGATCTTGCGAAAGCCAGCATGAGCGGTCCTGCAAAGGCTTTCCGTTATGCTATGTCACATCCGACGGGGAAGATCGAGATACTAGGGCAGTATGGAGACAGGATGCTGTTCCGCTATCATCAGGCCAAGTATGACAAGGATCAGGCGAGGATATTCACCCGGGCTCTGTCAGAAACGGAATGCTGGTTCGATGATCCGGATATGGAATAGGTTTTCAGCTGCTTCTGCAATTGCTATCTTTCCTGAAACAGTCTGAGATGTTATCATCCGGATATGCTCAGATACGCAGTTCTATCCATGGGAGAGGCTGCGGGAACATCTCCGGAGATAATCCTCCGGACTGTAATCGCTCTCTCTGCTACGCCTGATGCTGGCTTGATCGTTACAGGAGACCGCGGGGTCTTTGACCGCATCGCATCGGATCTTTCGCTTGTTCTGCCATTCTCCTCATATGCCGATGATATCGATGCCCTGATAGAAGCAGAAGGAAGGGAAGAGAGACTTATATTCTTCTCGTCCTCTTCTATCGATATGAAAGCATTCCGGTATGGCATTCCTTCGGCAGATACTGGAGAGGCCTCTTACAAAGCATTGGAAAGCGCTGTGGATATCATACAGAACGGGCTTGGGCAATCGCTTGTCACATGCCCTGTCAGCAATGTTTCCCTCCATGAGGCCGGGTATGATGTGAGAAGCGTCCATGAGATGCTGAGAAGATTCGCTCAGACAGACAGACTGGTGAATATGGTCAATGCAGGAAGCATAAATGCCTTCGGCCTTACGCATAGGCGTTCTGTAAGGTCCGCCATCGATAAGATAACCCGGGAGAATGTCATTGAGGCTCTTATAAAGATCGATGCCCTCAAAGTATCGAGCTACTTCGACAAAAGCCTTCCCATAGCTGTAGGTGCCCTGAATCCGCAGGATGGAGATGGCGAATGGCTTGGCACAGAGGAATATGATGCGATAATCCCCGCTGTCACTATCGCAAAGACCCTCGGCATGGATGTCGAGGGGCCTATTGCAGCTGAGGAGCTATTCTCAAGAAGCGCAAGGGGTGAGTTCGCTGCTATTCTTGTCATGACGGCGGGCGAGGCATTTGCAGCCTGTGGCGCGGCATCACCTGATGAGATGCTTATAATATCATGGGGACTGCCTTTCCTGAGGATAGGGATCCCAGGGGATGCCGGATTGCGTCTGGCTGGAAAGGGAGAAGCGAGTCTGAAAGGAATGATAAGAGCTGTGGGAGAGGCGCTTATCCTCCGTGATAATAGTTTTATGGTCTGAACCAAGGAGAAGAATATGCTGAAGAAAAGACTTCTGGTCCTATTTGTGGCAATACTCATGCTTTTCGCTTCATGTGCTACGGAGATCGCTGTGCGCTATATGCAGCCCTCTGAAATAAACATGGGCGCATACAGGAATCTTGCCCTGGCGTCCGTTGTGCCATATAAAGGCTTCGTCTCATCAAGCGGATGGATCCGCACTATCGACATAGGAAGCGCAGGCATACGCATAAGGCCTTCATATTCCTATGATATAACAAACAGTATCGCAGCTTATGCGACCGACAGGCTGTATTCTACGCTTTCCTCATCCGGCTACTACAACATTCTTCCTCCGTCATCAACCGATCAGATCATACGTTCAAGCTGGAATGAATCCAGAGAGTTCCGGGAGCTGGGCTATGATGCTGTGATGATACCGAGAATCGATGCGATGAATGTCGATGAGCAGGTGTACTCAGTGAGCCGTACAGCAACTGAATACGATGCATATACCCATTCGTACTATACGTATTATTACTATGATTACTATGTGAAGCAGGTCGCGACGATCACATATACGATCTCTGTAATCGATACGAATACCGATAGGATCATCGCATCAAGGACATTCCAGGATTCCAGGACGAACACAGAGATGATCGATCCTGATTTCCCGCGTTTTGACAAGGCAGAGCTTCTCTTCCAGCGCATGATACGGTCATTCGATTCAGGCATAATCCGCCTCTTCGTTCCTACTGTCCGCGATTACAATGTCGCCCTTATGGATAATAAGCCGGAGATCAAGGAACTGAAGGATGCCTACGATGCAGCAAAGGATGGGAATACCCAGTTTGCTCTTGATGCCTTCATGGCTGAATGGAACCGCTCACATCATGTTCCTTCCGGCTTCAATGCGGCAGTTCTTACGGCCGCTCTGGGGGATATCGACGAAGCAATCGCTATAACAGAGGATGTATCACGGTACAGCGGAGAGAGCAGAGTAGGAACGCTTCTTGCCGATCTCAGGAGAGTCAAGAGCTATAACGAGGAGGCAGAAAAGCAGTTCACGACTCCTCCTGCATCTGTCCTTGCTCCTGAAGGGCTTGGGCCTGATTACTCTGTATATGACTATCTTACAAGATAACTGCTTAATGAATATTAAGTAATTTTTGTAAAAATTATTCATTTGATATCCTGAACAGATGGAAGATGTTAATTAAAATGCGGTTTTAATTACATCATTCCATCGTTTTTGGAATGTAATCAGTGGCTATTCAGGCCACTGATTGCTTTTCAGGCGTTTTCTCCGATCTTTTTTGAAGTTTTCAGAGCTTCTGCTATAATCGGTCAGTAAAGGTGGCCATGCCATCGCAAGGAGGTAGCAAATGCTGCTGAACATGACTATTGCGAACTTCAAGTCCGTAAAGTCCCCTCAGACGATCAGCTTTCAGGCAGTCAAGGATTCACGTCTTCCTGCATCGAAGGTCGTCAGTGTGAATGACCGGCTCGATGTTATCAAGACAAGTGCGATCATTGGACCGAATGGCGCAGGAAAGAGCTCCTTTGTACGCGCCCTTGAAGTTCTGAAGAGAATCGTTATGGCTGCAGATGGACCTGAGAATCCGCTGCAGGGAACGCTTACTGGTACGACTTTCGCCTATGGCATAGACAAGGCTACACCCGCGACTATCCAGATTGAGGTCCTTCTCAGCAAGGGAGATGGAAGCGACGAGAATCCAACGACGATTGCACGCTATACGCTCAAGGCAAACAAGGAAAGAATCTACGAGGAGTCGCTCTATTATATAATCAACAACTCGAAGAAGCTTATGTTCGAGCGTACTCTGGGTGAGGAGCTTGGACAGTATGATTACCGCTTCGGAAAGCTCTACAGAGGAGAGAAGAAGAGACAGGCTGCAAAGCTTGCTGAGAACAGAACATTCCTTGCAGGCTCTGCCAGAAAGGGCGGACAGACTTCGCTCGAGCTCTATACATGGTTCGAGAAGACTCTCCATATCCTTCCGATGGGTGTAAGCTCCAAGGCTGAGGCATATGCATGTGAGATGCTCAAGGCACATCCAGGCTGGGGTGAGCAGATCCTGAATTACCTCTGGGCTCTGGATATCACAGATATATCGAGAATCGAGGTCAGGACGAACGACAATGGAGAGGATCATCTGAGATTCACCCATATCTATGTCAATGACAAGAAAGCTGAAGGATATGCGAACATGTTCCAGGGAGAGAGCCTCTCTCTTAGAAGGCTTACCGTTATGGGATTCGCTTTCTTTGAGGCGTTCATCACAGGCAAGACGCTTGTCATCGATGATTTCGGCCAGCTTCTCCATCCGGATCTTCTTTGCCATCTTGTCGAGATATTCGAGAACTGCGACAAGGAAAGCCAGATGCTTGTTGTCGATTGCAATCCGTCACTGCTCCGCGATGGGCTTCTCCGCCGTGATGCTGTATGGTTTGCGCAGAAGGATCAGGAGAGTTCGACAGTCTACTATTCGCTCTCCGATTTCAAGGGTGCACGTGGAAAGATCCCGACTTCAAGAAGGTACATGCAGGGTGCTTTCGGTGCATTGCCGATAACAAGCGAATTCTACTTTGTGCATGATGGAACACCGGTAGAGCCGGAGAAGAGCGAGGAGGAAGCAAATGATTAAGCGCAGGAAGAACATAACAGCGCCGAAGCAGACACTGCTTCTTGTGTGCGCAACGGAGGCTGAGGCTCTTTACTTCTCGCAGATGCGCAAGGATTGCAGATATGTCAATCTTACTGTTCTTGCAGCCCCGAATGCGAAGAATCTGAAGGCTCTTGTGGATTATACGGCCAAGGAACGCAACCATGGTAAGTTCGATTCCGCATGGGCTCTGTTCGGTTTCGATGATGTCGGGACAACTGTGGATGAGATAAAGGAGATGGATGAGTATGTGCAGAAGAAGAAGGTGAGACTCTGCTATTTCAATCCTTCTTTCGAGCTCTGGTTCATATTCCACCTCGGCGCTCCTGGCTCATTCCTCAGTGACATCACTCCGCTGAAGGGCAAGCTTGCGGAAGCTCTTCCCGGGTATGAGTTCACTCCCGAGTACCTTCTTACCAAGGGGCTCAATATGCATATCAGGCTATTCCCGAGACATGCTCAGGCCGATATCAACGCACGCAATTACAATGCTGCTGCGAGGGCTGCGACAGGTCTTGATGCAACCACCATGCCTCTTCTCAATGAGGATATAACGGCAATCTGCGGATCTGCGGATATGTCGCATAACCAGAAGGTGAGAAGATAGTAATGGAGGCAGTCCCTCTTCTACTCAGTCTGATAG
>CALXKS010000064.1 GCA_944389015.1 uncultured Spirochaetaceae bacterium | reverse complement strand
CGCTTCTCTGTAGGAATCCTTTGTTTCCGGAGGGACTCGCTTCTCTCTTCCATAGTCTTCCTCCTAGAAAGATCATGCCTGCCCCAGCCCGGCCAGGCCGGAACAGGCTGTCAGTCATGCACCGGTTACCCAGTGCCCCTCGTAAGGGATCCCTTAGTTTGAAGCAACGCTCAGATTGAGAGCAGCTCCTGCGACGGTTTTGAGTTCATCATCAACATATTCGTATGAGATAACATATGGAGCAACATTACCATCAGCATTAAACGAACCTGTAACGTCAATGTTGTATTTTGTCTTGATTCCTGTGATTGTAATCTCAGGAGTACCATAGGTATGTGCCGCATCTGCAACTACATCAAAGTAAGCAACATTGTATGGTTTACCGCTTTCAAGTTTTTCAATTGGTTCACCATTGTATGTAACTGTAAAGGTAGCTCCATCTGATACATATGAGCTTCCCTCGATTGTCACAGTTGCTGTTGTCTTCTCAACTTCACCGCTCTTTCCGTAGTACTCGATAGTCACTGTAATAGCATTATTGCCTTCTACAACTTCTCTTGTTGAAGGAACACTATATGCCTTGATCGCTGGAGCCTGCTTGCCTTCGCCGACTGTTCCAGCTGTATTGAATGCATCATCTGCAATCTCATAAAGAGCATCGAACGAATCAATAAGGTTAGCATCAACAAGTGTGAACTCCGGAGCATCTTCCTTAAGAACAAGCACTGGCTTGCCAGAAAGTTCATAGTAACCCTGACCAGCAGGAATCTTTACACCATCCTTAACCACGATTGTCGGATCTGAAGTCATCCATACTGTGTATGTAACTTCCTCTTCTCCGAATGTGAGAGCTGAGAAGCTGCCTGTGAACGGTTTGCCATCAAGGTCAATGCTGTAGCCCTTGTAATCCTTGTCAACATCACCATTGGAGTTGGAAGCAACGATTGCAACCTTTACAGGATCACCTACCATACCAGCTGTTGCTGGATCCTGTACTGCTGTAAGTGTTTCAATCTCTGGAGTTGCAAGTGCAACAGGATCAGAGTAATAGATTACCTTGTCTTCCTTATCCGCATCAGCTGTAAGGTAAGCGCCAACAAGCACGGAATCAAGATCTGCAAGAACATCATACTCACCGCCAGCTGTTACAGGCTCTGCCTCAGAGAGCGCAACACCCTCTTCTGCATAAAGTGCGAATGTGAACTTGTCAATTGCCTGCTCTGCTCCCGGCTCACCCTTCGTCATCGTGACTTCGAAGTCCTCGATAGAAGCAGAAGTGATTGCAATTGCAGCCGCATACTTGCCGTTGTAATAGTACTGCTTTGCAGGTGCATTATATGTATCTGCTACTGAGAATGTTACAGACTCGATTGCAGGATCAACAGTCTTTGTTGTTACAGTTACACCTTTTTCCGTAGGAACGCCCATATACTCAACAAATACATAGAGAGTTGCAGGAACTGTTGTACCTGTATAAGCCTTGAAGAAACCTGTCTGCTCGGAATACTTGAATGCATCTGCTGCAAGATCAAGTACTTCATACTCATTATTGATCTTGAGAGTTACATAGAAATCAGCAGGATCAATTGCAGGAAGATCAGCTCCAATTACAAGCGCCTCTCCTACGTACTTTGCTTCTACAACAGGCGTTGCAAGCGTGATTGCACCCTCTGTATATCCAGCAAGGTCTCCATAGACAGCCTTGATACCGATATCAGTTGTTTCTGTGAAATCATACTCGGTCTCTCTGAGAGCAAGCTTCGTTGTCTGATTTACAAATGAGAACTCTGTCTCTGCCTTCTGAGCATCGGTAAGTGTTCCAATAGAATCGTCTGCATATTTTACATTGACAACAACGTCTGCAGGGTCGATCTCAGGAAGTGTCTCATACTCGAATGCTGCGATTGCATTTGCATTGATCTGCACTGAAGTAATAGCCTTTACGACCTTCTCCGGCTCAATGGTTCTTGTTCCTGTCACATCAAGTGTAACGGACTTCTTCAGACCACCAAAGCCATCTGCTGTTGAGATCATAACAGTAGCAGGGACTTCCTCTGCATTAACATCAGAACCCTTTACAGGTGTAACTCCGCCAATTGCATACTCATCCCTTGTAAGCTGCATAGATGCCATTGTTCCAGCAGCATTCCTGTAGTATGCAGTGACTGTTATATCAGACTCTGGGATTGTAGCCTCTCCGGATGCGCTGATTGGATATGTTGTTCCTGCAAGAGTAGCCTCAATGTGATCTACTGTATATGCAGTCACCTGTCCTTCAGCGATGACATCATAGCCCTTAGCATCAATACCTACTGTTGCCCAGATGTCCTCACCATTAGTAGCTGTACCATCCCCATTATCCTGGATGGATACGCCTGTGAGTGTCTTTGTGGCTCCATTGGTATACGTTGCAGTGACCTCGAACTTCGTTGAATCAAGCTTCTGGCCTTCAAGGAAGTCGCCCTTCTGCGTAATGAATCCGCCTGTAGGGAACTCTGGATACACGACCGCATCCGAGCATCCGGCGAGCACTGCGACAAGCGCAATGACGCAGGCGGAGATTAAGAATGATCTTCTTTTCATCTCATCCTCTCCTTACTAATTATCTGAAAATAAGACTACCCCCCCCGGTATCAATTTGTCAAGTCCTTTTTCTTCCTTTCCAGAAACAAAAGGAAGGCCCCACAGCTTATGCCATGGAGCCAACAGATATTTAGTAGTAAGCGTAAAATAGCAGTGTCTTAATATGTCTCTTGGTCTGGTGTGCAATATCTGCAGTAGGAAAATTACGATGAAACAGAGAAGATACACCCCGGATGAGAAATCGGAGATCATGCTTACGTTCATAGAACGCAGGAAAACAGATGGAATAAGCCTCCGCTGTTATGCAGGAGAGATCGGTATTCCGTATTACACGATGAGAGACATGTACCGTGACCCGAGATACAATCCCGAATGGGACCGCCGCTATGAATACTCAACACAGGACAATCCATCCGCAGGAAAGAGAATGAAAAGCGCAGACAGCTCCATCACCTTCGTGAGGATCTGCTAGTGTCAGCGCCTGAGGCCTGTGAGCATATAAGGATCTTTCCTGTCCTTGTCAGGAGCTGCGGCATTCCTTTTCCTGCATTCTTCCATCATTCCGGAAAGGTCCGCATTCCAGGGAAGGAGCCTTTCCATCTCTTCCTCCGCCGTGCAGTACGGTCCTTCCGTGCAGATGAGCTCGGTATAGAGGAGAGGATCGATCCCGTTCGCCTTCGCGCTCTCTATGATGGAATAGAAGAATGCGGAGGCATCGGCGCCATCAACGGCCTTGGAGAACAGCCAGTTCTTCCTGCCTGTAGCGAAAGCCTTCGCACAGCGCTCGGATTCATTGTTCGATGGAGTAGCCTCAACCGCCTCAAGATAGTTCCTGAGCGTATCCTGCCTGTCTATTATGTATGCAAGCGCTTTCCCCATCTGGCTCTGCGGCGTGTACCTGAGGCTGAGGGACGCGCAGAACGCGAAGATCCCTTCCATTATCTTCAGGCTCCTCCTCTTCCGCTCCGCAAGGAATTCATCCTCTCCGATGATCCCGTCTTCGAGCTCCTTCCTCAGCTCCTCATCTATGCTGAACAGACTGGAAACCTCGATGCAGATCCTCTTCGCATCCCCGTTCTTCCTGCTGTCCTTGAGCATCTTCTTGAATGGCCTTGCTGCATGCACCCAGCATGTGCAGTGCTTCTTTATCGTATCGTATCCGGACAGCCCGTCCGTCATCACGTATCCAGGGAATTCCATCCTCCTGTATTCGTCGAGAAGCTCATCGGAAGAGCGCCCTATGGATGCCTTGTAGGAGATGAGGACATGCGTGCGCCTCTCCTCAGCAATGTACGAGGAGCCTCTCCTGAATACCATGTAGCAATTGGACGACGGCTTTCCTTCCGCGTTCAGCACATCCAGTATCTTCACCGGCGATTCATCCATCGCAAGGAACCTTTGCCGGAATACCGTCCTGTCCCAGAACCGGCTGAAAGGAAGGAGCGCTTCCATGTATTTTATCAGCCATCCGGCCATCTTCTGCCTGGAGACCCGTATCCCGCTCCGCCCGAGGATCTCGGAGAGCCTGTAGAGCGGAAGATGATCATCATATTTGGAGACGGCCACATAGGAGATGAAGGACGGGGAGGCGGCAAGAGCGTCGATGCTCCTGCTTCTCATCACGATCTCCGTCTCCTTTCCTTCCTCGACAGCGCAGACCGCCCTGTATTTAGGATAATGATGGCGCTCCACGACAACGCGCTGCGGTACATATGCGATCTTGGATACGATTTCATCCTCTATGCGCCTGTACTCAATGCCATCATCCGTATAGCTTTCATCCGCACCTTCCGTATGATACACATCGTAGACAGGCGTGGAAGCCGGAATGGAGGAGATCTCGGTCTGCTTCCTCGTTTTCTCATGTGCGCTGACCGTCATCCTCCCTTCATCCTCGAGGACAGGCTGCGCAAGATCGTAAAGCTCAAGCTCATCGAATAGGGAAGCCATCTGCTCGGACGACGGCCTGTACTTCTCAAGGAGCCTCATGCGGTTTATCTCCCTGAGATTCGCTATTTCCATATCCTTCTCGAGATTCTGCTTCCTCAGGTCATGCACCTCGCCCTGGAGCATGAGTATAAGGGACTCCAGCTCCTCGCGGGAGCGGTTTGAAAGGATGTCCTTGTCCAGCTTTCCAGGTACGAGCTTCATGTTCATATGATAGCCTAAAATGGAAATAATTTCAATAATTATATGGAATTATTATGGATTTGGCTATCATTTTCCCCTCATCCCACAGCCTCTGGCGACAGCTCCGGCAGAGGCCTCCACACATTGTATCCTGCAAGTAGTCCCATGACCTGCTGCAGCGTTGCCTTCCGGGCTTCCTCTTCGTCCCGTGGCCAGAAGAACCGCTCGTTGCACTCTATTCTCTTTATGATCTCGATCCAGCCATTGCCATCCCACACTATTGCCTTGAGTATCCTCCGGCTCCGGCCGCAGAAGATGAATACGCTTTTCCTGAATGGTTCGAGATTCATCGTATCCTGCACGAGAATGGCCAGGCTCCTGGACTGCTTC
>CALXKS010000063.1 GCA_944389015.1 uncultured Spirochaetaceae bacterium | reverse complement strand
GGGCAACTACGGATCCAAGTCCTTCAATCTTCGCTTCATCGAATCCTGCCTCCTCGCAGAGCTTTACGATGAGACGGCATACATCCTCCTCCTTGGAGCTGTAGCTCTTTGTCTTCACAAGCTTTGAGAGATTCTCTGCAGTGTAATCTCTGTACTTCTCAGCAAGTTCCTTGATCCTTTCGGAAACCATATAGCACTCTCCTTATGCTTTTATTCTATCTGTTCTCTCCCAGACACGCTTTGCAACGCACTGAGCCTCTTTATAGATCCTGTCAGCATCGATTGACGTGAACTTCCTGTTCTCATACAGGAGCTTTCCATCTATTATCGTGCTCTCCACATTGCCTGATGACATACCCCAGACAAAGTGAGTCGCGGCATTCGAGCTCACCACCGGAGTCGGAGCATTGTAGGAAAGGATAGCGAGATCGGCTTTATATCCCTTCTCGATCCTGCCCCACTTCGAACCATTGCGGAATACCGACTCGACTAGCCTATTACCGCGATTGAGAGCAGCAACGAAATCCGACGGCCAGAACGGACCTCCCTCATCCTTGTGCTTGAAGAAAGCCAGCTTAAGCTCCTCGAACATATCCCCGCCGCAGCCATCCGTACCTATTACAAGCTTCTTCACATCCTGCACATGATGGTTGTACCCGATATGGTTATTCATATTCGATCTGGCATTATGTGCAAGGAAGCAGCCACGGTCATTAAGAATGGAGACCTCCTCCGATGAAAGGTGCACTCCATGAACAAGAAGAGTCCTCTCATCCAGAAGAGAGAATCTGTCAAGTCTCCTGATTATATCATCGCCATGGAAATGATGGGACCAGACCTGATCATACTTATCCTCAGCTACATGGAGATGCATTCCACGTCCTGTCTTCTCCACTGCATCGGCCATCAGCGCAAGACCTTCATCAGGGATTGTGAACGGTGCGTGACCGCCGATCATAGCCTCAACAAGGACATCTTCACCTCTGGCTTTCCTTCCATCGACCTCAGATGCGAATCTCACATTCTCATCATAGCCTTCCCTTATCTCATCCATTCCGCGGTTTCTGTCAGTGATCTCGAAGCATGTAGCTCCTCTGACACCGGCATCCTCCATTCCCTTAGCGATTGCGGAGAGAGAATTCCTGATGAACGATGGAGATGCATGATGATCTATGCAGGAAGTAGTTCCCGCCGCAATCGCATCAAGAGAGCATACAAGGGAGGAGTAATATACAGCCTCCTCATCCAGCGCTCTGTCAAGTCTCCACCACCATTCCTTGAGGACCTGTATGAAATCCGTCTGAGGGCCTGATGATATAAGCATGCCTCTTGAAAGGCCTGAATAGTAATGATGGTGCGCACAGACATTGCCTGGTATTACGATCTTTCCGCTTCCATCGATTTCCTTAGGAGCGGAAAGTCCTGCCGCAGCACCCTTTCCAGCTGCCGTGATCATCGATCCTTCGATCACGACATCAGCACCTTCGATTATCTCAAAAGGCGCTTCCGTCTGCATTATCATTGCATTTCTGATGATTATATCTGCCATCACTCCTCCACTGGTCCCAACAGATATGAATAGGACAGATAGATCTTCTCAATGATTGCCGCGATCTCCTCAGGAACATCAGCCTCGAGATTGCCATCCCTTCCTATGCGGCCTTCCTGGACACGGCCATCAAGCCTTATCAGGACAGCATCACCCTCAGCATAGAATCCGCTGGCATCGCTTTCCTCGAAATCCTCACGGAGCGAGAAAATCGTGAGCTTATCCCTGTATGGTCTTCCGGAATGCGGACAGAACGTGGCACAGTTCCCGCACTCATTGCAGTATGCATCAAGATGCACGACCTGGAACGGATCCTCGAAAAGCCCAGTCTCCCGCATATCTATAGCCACATTGGCCCTGTTCGGGCAGACCTCAACGCACTTCAGACAGAGGTAGGAGCACTCTACACAGCGCGATGCTTCAGAGAGTGCGAAGAACTCATCTCCTTTCTGCCCTGGAGGAACAAGATGGCTCTTCTTCGATATTATATTCAGGAAGAAATTATCCTCTGCCTCCCTGAGCTCAGCCTCCTCTTTCTCTGAAAGCTCCTCCTCTTCATCTTCATCGTGGTGATGATGACCGCATGTGCACTCCTCTCCATGCTCATGATCATGGCCACATGTGCATTCATCCTCATCATCATCCTCTGCAGAGAGCGCATCATAGACAGCATCGATGGCTTTATCCACTGCAGCACGTGCAGAAGAGATACAACGTACGACTGTCGAAGGACCGGTCACCGCATCCCCTATGATAAACACCCCATCTTCCTCAGAGGCAGAATCCGCCCCAAGAGCTTCAAGCACTGACTTATCTACAGTCTCTCCGATTGCATAGATAAGATAGTCTGCCCTGATGCTCTCCCTCTTGCCGGTATCAACAGGGCGGCGGCGCCCGGAAGCATCCTCTTCGCCCAGTTCCATAACAGCAAGCTCTACCTCTCCATCCTGGAACGATACAGGATTATGGAGGAACTGGAAGGCTATTCCTTCGTCAAGGGCCTCCGTGTACTCCTCCTCATCCGCAGGCATCTCCTCCTCTGACCGCCTGTATACGACAGTGACATCCTTTACCCCAGGAATTCGCTTAGCCATCCGGGAGGCATCCATGGCAGTGTTTCCGCCGCCGACCACAACGACATGCTCACCGATATTGATGCTCTCTCCGCTCTTGCATCTTCTAAGGAAAGCCACAGCACCTTCCGAAGGACCGTTTCCTGGAAGATCCATGGATTTCTCCTTCTCCGCACCTATAGCTATGAAGATATACTCAAAACCCGCCTTCCTCAGATCGCCTACAGTAACGGACTCTGAGAAATGAAATCCAACGCCGCACTCCCTAATGAACTCAACATCATCATCTATTGCCTTCTCAGGGATCCTGAACTCAGGTATAGTGCTTCTGACAACACCGCCGGCGGTGGCCTCCTTCTCATAAAGGGAGGTATCGAATCCAGCCCTTGCGAGGAAATATGCAGCAGCAAGCCCTGCAGGACCTGCGCCTATGACAGCAGCCTTGACATCAGCAGGCTCCTCTGGCTTCTCCCAGATTTCCGAAAGGAACTCTGCCCGCCCTTTCTCCGCAGCAAGGCGTTTCACTTCGCGTATAGCGACAGGCCCCTCATAATCCATCCTTGTGCAGTGGTTCTGGCACTGATGATCGCAGATCCAGCCTGTGATATTCGGAAGGGCATTCTTGAGATAGATAAGCCCAAGAGCCTCTGCCCAGCGTCCCTCTCCTGCAAGAGCAATGTAATCCGGGATATCCTGATGTATCGGACACGCTTCAACGCATGGAGCCACGAAGCAGTCGACAAGGGGAAGAGGAGTGCCTATCTTAACGCTCTCTCCCCTCTTCTTTGCCCGGCTGAATGCCTCTGATTCCTCCGATTCCTTGCCAAGAAGCACCAATGCTGACGGATCAACGAGCTTCCTGGACCATCCATCGGCGCTGATGAGCGAACGGACAATCTGAAGCATCCTCGGATAACCGCCGGGACGGAGCATGTCGCTGGCGAGAGTTATCGGATGTATTCCGGCATCAAACAGGGTTGCTGCATTGAGGACCGAGACACCACCGGAGAATGATATCGGCAGACGGCCATCAAAGTGCTCTGCTATCTTCCTCGCGACTTCCAGCGATACAGGGAAGAGCGCCTTCCCTGACATATACTTCTCATTACCAGGAAGAACACGTCCATCGCTTATGGAAGCAAGGGTATTCGTAAGCTTTACACCAAAACCAACTCCGCATGAGGAAGCTTTCCTCTCAAGACGCTCAAGCATCGGGAATGCATCCTCTTTCTGAAGATCATGCTCGAATGACTCCCGTCTCAGACCGACATTGGAGTATCCATGGCGATCAAGTATGGACCTGACCTTATCATAGCCAAGAAGCGTCGGATTGAGCTTTACGAATGTATCGATATGCTTCGTCTCGATCATATATGAGCAGATAGCCTCAATCTCATCAGGCGGACATCCATGCATTGTGGAAATCGTCGCCGAAGAGGCGATCTTCCTGGAAATCCTATCAAGTTCGGATGCGGCTTTCAGAGCAGCGCCTTCCCATCCGGTCCATTCGAATATGTTGTCTTCAAGGGCTGCCGCTGCCTGGGCGATATAATCTGCGAATGCATCCTTGCGGCATTCAATCATATTGTCTATGAAGATCTGCATCCTCTCCTCTTTTATGCCTTTCAGATCATATCCGACCGACATATTGAAGAGGAAAGAAGGCTCATCAGGGAATCTTCCATGCATGCAGGCTTCAAGGATGTGAAGGATGATCCAGGCCTTCAGATACTCATCATAGGCCTTCTCAAGCGTGAACTCCGTAGACCACTCCGCATTGTATACCTCATCGCGTGCATCGATGCATGGCTTTGCTATCTCAAGTCTGTCGTTTATCTGGACAGTCTTGAGTTCTATGAATCTTGCTCCAACAAGATAGGAAGCGATTATATTCTGGGCAAGCTGCGTATGCGGGCCAGCTGCAGGGCCCAGCGGCATAGTGCATGAAGAAGAGAGGATATCAATCCTCTTCTTTCCCGCATCCTCATAGAAAAGACTGTTATCGATACCGAATACAGAACCATGATTCCTGTATTCGCCTGCGATTCTCTCAAGAAGTTCCTGAAACGGAACAGGCCGCATAATATCTGCCATAAACACTCCTGTCTGATTATGATTCTAAACTACAAGAAACCACTGTCAATAAATTTCGCAACAAAACGCAACAAACGTTAGATGACAGAGACCATGATCGCCGTCATCGCCACCATGATGATGGCAATCACCAGAAAGATCATGATCGATGAAAGCACAACACCAATCAGTGACATTGTCCATCCTGCTTCGGCTCTTATGCAGCTATCTCCCCTTTTCCTGTCCCTCGCGCCGATGACCAGCCCTATGATCCCGAGGACAAGGCTTATGATCTGAGGGCTTATCAGGAGGAAGACAAGGGAAAGGATACCAAGCACAAATGCCGGGGATGTCCTCACCTGCTCCTTCTCAGGAGTCTCATAGTACGGTTCACGCGTTGAGTGCATCGATACCTCCTCTGCAATTGTACCACGGATAGGCTGCACATGCATGATTATTCCGTTGTGCCCATGGAAAGAGGGTTGTAGAATCAGAGCATGATAGAGAAAAGAAAGTACAGAACTGCGGAGCTTCCGGTAATCGAGACAGAACCTGAAGCCATAATCTCCGGGGCAATGGATGACGAAATCAGAAGCAGAATGGAAAGGACGGTAGAAGCTGAAGGTCCTATTCTGGAGCCTCTTCTTTTCAAGCGTGTCATCAACTCAATGTCCCTGAAGAAGGTCGGATCAAGGATCGAACCTGTATTCAGTCGCATTGCCTCATCTCTGGATTGCACTATTACGGAAGAAGATGGGGTGAAAGTTTTCCATAACGATCAGGAAGAGAACTTCTTCAGGACCGCAGAGGAGAGCGATAGATACTCTTACCAGATTCCCCTTTCAGAGGCCATCAGATGCATTCAGTATATTATATCCGGAACAGAACGATCACTGACTAAGAAGGAGCTCGCGTTACGGTTCAGGGATGAATTTGGATATGAGAGGATGGGAGCGCAGGTCGATCTCCTGTTCATGCGCGCATCTCTCTCCCCTGACATCGAGAGATACGGGAACGGGCGATATAAGCCCAAAGAGTATTGATTTCCGATAGTTTCTTTACTTTTACCGCAGTTATGGCTTTATTTTCAGGAAAAATCCATTTTTTCTTTACAAATTTTTAAGTGATTCTATAATTTTCTGTAAGGAGACTATCAAATGCTTATCAATCTCAGGAAGAAAAACAAGATAGCACAGAGCAATGCCGCAAGATGCCGTGAGAAGGGAATTACTCTCCCTACATTCGCACAGATGAAGAATCCGGCACTCATCCCGGATGATATCAAACAGAGACTCAGCAGCGTAGGACTCTGGGATGTGAACCCGCTCAACCTCTACCGCATCAACTGGCATAATGAGCCAAAGGAGTTCGGCGGCGGATACGACGGCGTGAATTATATAGAAATCCCAAGGGAGATCACAGGAACAAAGGCGAGGATCCTCGCACTTGCAGGCAAATGGTTCCCATGCGGAGTACATAAGGTAGGTGCGACATATGCTTGCCTTGCACCGGCTCTGGTAACAGGCAACTTCGATGCTGTCGAGCAGCAGGCTGTATGGCCTTCGACAGGAAATTACTGCAGAGGCGGCGCCTACAACAGCGCCCTTCTCGGCTGCAAATCAATCGCGATCCTTCCAGAGGACATGTCCCAGGAGAGATTCAACTGGCTCAAGACTGTCGCAGGAGAGATAATCGCGACACCAGGCTGTGAATCAAATGTAAAGGAGATCTTCGACAAGTGCCATGAGCTCGATGAGGAGAGAGGTGCGCATATCGTCATCTTCAACCAGTTCGAGCAGTTCGAGAACTATCTCTGGCATTATGAGGTAACTGGCTCGGCAATCATCGAAGTCCTGAAGGAACTGGGAATCACGAGAGATCATGTGAAGGGTTATGTCTCATCCACAGGATCAGGCGGAACGCTTGCTGCAGGCGATCATCTTAAGGCACGCTATCCGAATATAAAGATAGGAGCAGGTGAAGCTCTCCAGTGCCCGACCCTTCTGAGGAACGGATTCGGTGCACACAGGATCGAAGGAATCGGTGATAAGCACGTTCCATGGATCCACAATGTGCGCAATACCGATATGGTGCTCTCAATCGATGATCAGGACTGCATGGATATCTACAGGCTCTTCAATGAGGAGGAAGGAAAGCAGTATCTTGCCTCAGTCGGTGTCAGCGATAGTGATATCGCAAACCTCCAGCTCTTCGGAATCTCCGGTATCGGCAACCTCCTTGGTGCAATCAAGATGGCCAAGTACTATGAGCTTGAAGAGGATGATGTGGTATTCACAATCCTTACGGACAGCTCCTCGATGTACACCTCAAGGCTCGGAGAGCTTACCCAGCAGCAGGGTGCATTCACCGCAACAGAGGCTGCGAAGGTACATGCATCAAGCCTCATGCATCAGGGAATCGAGAATGCTCTTGAGCTTGGATACTATGACAGGCTGAGAATCCATAACCTGAAGTATTACACATGGGTTGAGCAGCAGGGAAAGACCTACGAAGAGCTCAACAGGCAGTGGTATGACAGGAATTACTGGACAGCCCTCCCGAAGATGACAAAGCGCATCGACGAGCTTATCACCGAGTTCAATTCAATGATCACAGGCTGATAAGCCTCAAGCATCTCGACAGGCCGCCTCCGGGCGGCTTTATATAAGGAAAAAACTATGAGATTTCACTATGTCTGCTCTGATTGCGGAAAGGTTTTCATGACGGAAGAGCTTATGTACCAGTGTCCGGAGTGCAGCAAGGAGAACAATGGATCGTCATTTCCGAAAGGCAACCTAATTGTAGAGCTGGAGGACGAAGTTCTTGAGAAAGCAAGGAAGAAAGATCATGTCACACCTGATGATTTCTATCCCTACCCGTCAGATGATAAGGAGATATTCCCTATTGGAGTGACCCCGCTCATGCGTCCAGGGAGGATAGCAGAACGTCTCTCTCTACCAAATCTCCGGTTCAAGCTTGACAGTCAGCTGATCTCAGGCTCCTTCAAGGACCGGGCAAGCTATGAAGTCGCACTGCAGGCAAAGGCTCTTGGGGAGAAGAAGATAGTGCTTGCATCAACAGGCAACGCAGGGGCTGCCATGTCAGCAGTCGGAGCTGCAATGGGGCTGGATATAATTCTCTTTGTTCCTGCATCAGCACCAATCAACAAACTGATGCAGTCGGTACTGTATGGTGCGCACGTTGTTCCGGTGAAAGGCAGCTATGATGATGCATTTGCGCTTTCAATCGAGTACACAAAGCTCTTCGGGGGCATCAACAGGAATACCGCTTACAACCCTATGACCATCGAAGGCAAGAAATCGATATCCATTGAGCTCTTTGAGCAGATGGGAAGGACCGTTCCTGATGCGGTATACGTACCTGTCGGTGACGGCTGCATAATCGCAGGTGTGGCAAAGGGATTCAGGGATCTGAAGAAAGCAGGTCTCATAGAGAAGGTGCCACGCCTCATTGCGGCACAGTCCGAATCCTCAGATGCCATAACCAGGGCAATCAGGAATGAGGATTTCTCACCTGTAAGCGCAACGACACGGGCTGATTCAATATCCGTGGACCTTCCCGCAAACGGACGCATGGCAGCATCGGCGGTAAAGGAATCAGGAGGATGGGCCGTCACAGTAAGCGATGAGAGAATACTTGAAAGCCAGCTTGAACTGACAAGGGAAAGCGGAGTGCTTGCCGAACCTGCAGCTGCAACAGCATTCGCAGCGCTTGAGGAAGACAGGGATCATATCGTCTCAGAACTCGGTCAGGATGCCTCGATCGTTGTCCTTCTGACAGGTACAGGATTCAAGGATATGAAGGTATTCGACAATAGAATAAGCCTCCCCGAGCCTATTGAGAACTCGGTAGAGGCTGTGAAGAAGCTGAAGTTCTGATCACTCAGCAGTCACTGTGAAGCTTCCGGTCCATACATCGCCATCCCTGTCTGCTATAGATGCGGTGAGCGTGTATGTGCCGGGCTCTGTTGCTACGACCCTGAGCCCATTCATTGTGAGAGTCCGGCCTGCTGCGATGAATCTGACATGGCCATCACCATTGAGAACAGTAAATCCCGGATCCTCTGATACTACGCTGATTTCCGCATTCCGTATGTCCTCCGTACCGCTGTTCGCGATATCGAACGAGAGGCCTACCTGAGTGTCTACCGGAAGCGCTTCTATATCATAATGCCTTGAGGAAAGATTCTGGAAATCAACCTTCTTCCAGAGGGCTGTGAATGCTGCTCCATTGCCCTCCAGCACATAGCTATCCTCATCAGGGGCTATATACTCACCGGTTGTCTTATCGACCCAGCCTGTGAAGACATAGCTCTCATCCGGTGCTGCAAGCTGCGGAACATCGATGCTCTCACCTGATGCAGTCCCATCAACTGTGCTATCAGTACCTGTCACAGGATCCGTGAAAGCAACAGCTGTCTTCCAGACGGCATAGTATGTCTGATCCGTATAAGGAGCGGCAATAACCTCTCCCGGCTGATACGTCACCTTATCCGGTGTGATTCCCCATCCTACAAGAACACCAGCTGCGGAAGTATCTGCCCCGATATCCTCTGCTGTCGGAAGCGTTATCTCGCTTCCAGGTGTCACCGAAATGCTACGCCTGAAGCTATAGCTGAAATTGTCGCCGGATGCAGACCAGTCATATGTCACAGATGGCGAATAATACGGACTGTTCTCATACAGCCATGCAGCATCTTCCGCACGCTTTCCTTCATCCTCTCTGAGAATTGCCGAAAGCAATGCATCGGACTGCTCGCGCGTTATGGAATAATCAGATACGCTGAGCATATCCGAATAGGCCTCTCTGGCCTTTCTTATATTTCCTGCCTCAAGAGCCTTCTCGTAGCTTCTCTCGGCTTTCTGGTAATCCTTGCTGATAATACTCTGCAGATTGCTATATAGATCCATAGCAGCCGCAGCATCTCCGTCATTCACAGCATCGGAGAAAAGCTGATACATCTCGGAAGCATCTGCCGCTGCTACAATCGAAACAGATACAGCGAGCACAATAAACAGACTAAGAATTCTTTTCATTTCTGTACCTCCACACCGTCTAATTTACAATATTGCCTGTGAAGTGTGCAGGTTGCTTATGTGTAGAATATTTGATGATTACGAAAGATAATCACAACTACAGCCCAAATATGTTTATTGCACCACGAAAGGGAAATCATGAACCTACTTTATAGAAAGTATCATGGATATCGTAGATTATCCTGTAACCATTATGATCGATATAAGTAAATGAAATCGTACCATCCACGTTGTATACAAATGAGTAAGATCTTGTTCCTGGTGACCCATAGTATCCTATTGTCAGCTCATAACCGGAACTCATTTTTCTTTGATAGCTAACATACCCGTTCTTGCTCAGATCAAAATACGTATCGATTGAAACTGTCGTAGCGAGGGGATTTGAGCTATCACTGCCTATCCTACCCTCGATTCCATGGGGTGTGATGAAGAGATAATCATGCTTTCCATCATCTGATCTCCATTCCCCGACAAGTCCCACTGGCATCTCAATAGTACCTGGATCAATATAGAATGCGCAGGATGATAGCACCAGCAATAAGCCTGTTATCAAAACAGCAGAAAATGCACATTTTCTCCTCATGGAATTCTCCTTATTTAAAGGATATTATGAAACAATGATTAAAGCAAATGACACGGAGGACTCCGAATGAGAAGGACTATCATCATATCTGTTCTTATGATTGCAATGCTCATGCTTTCATCATGCATTACAGGAGATATGGAAAGCACGCATCCTGTTGAAGGAACTATCATATCAATCACGAAGAACGGCAATGCAATCACAGATATAACCATGGATGAGGCAATGAGAAGCGGCTTTGACTATGGAGACATCGTGACCATAAAAGCCGAGAACTACACTGCAGATGCGCCGATCGGAACAGCCTTCAGCGATGTCGATACAGGGAAGACTATTGTATTGATGGGCGATGATGGCGTAGTGCTTGCAATCAATTTCGAGAGTTTTGCAGAGAAATCAAAGCTTGCAGAAGGGGCTGCCATAACACTGACTATGAAGGAAAAAGCAGGATACCTTGAAGAATTCAACCTCAGGAATCTCATCCGCTCAGATAGCAGAGAGGACTTCGATTCCGATGAGATATTCGCAAATTTCAGGAATGTTGCCGTAGGAAGCATTGTTCCGGGAAGGCTTTACAGAAGCTGTTCGCCAGTAAGCGGTGATGCCCGGGCTCCATATGCTGAATCGCTGATTGAAAGTGCTGGTATAAGAACAGTGATCAATCTTGCTGATAGCATTGAGGAAGCATCGGCCAATATGGGGAATTCTCCTTACTATAAGGAAATCACAGATGAAGGAAATGCGATCTTCCTCGATATGACAGCAGATTTCTTTACTGAGGAGTCACAGAAGAAGACTGCAGAAGCAGTGCGTTTCATGATTGCAGGCGAAGCGCCATATCTTATCCATTGCATCGAGGGACAGAACAGAGCGGGTCTCATGTGCGCTTTCATTGAAGCTCTCTGCGGTGCGAATATCGACGATATTGTCTCAGACTACATGCAGAGTTTCACCAACTACTACGGTGTCCAGGCAGGAACAAAGCAGTATGAGAGCATTTCGAAGACCGTCACTGATTTCTTCCAGACAATGAACGGCAGGGCCTTCCCATGGAACGCTGTTGGGAAAGTTGCAGAGATATATGCTGTCAATGAACTAGGGCTTTCTGAGGATGAGATCGCACTGCTTAGGAACAAACTCACCAAGTAATGCACAATTATGCCAGATAGCGGTGTATGATGTGTAAAAAGGGAGGATATCTATGGATTTTCCGGAAAAGAAGCTTGGTTTTGGACTCATGCGGCTGCCAAAGCAGGATGAGAAGATAGTCCTTGAAAAGACAATCGAGATGGTTGATGAGTTCTTAGCATCCGGTTTCACATATTTTGATACAGCGTATGTCTATGAAGGTTCAGAGGAAATGATGAGGAAGGCCATCACGGAACGCTATCCGCGCGACAGATTCACTGCGGCAAGCAAGATGGCTCCCTGGAAGCTCTCTTCATCATTCTCCGCTCTTGACATGTTCAATGAGAGTCTTGAGAGGACTGGATTGGGATATTTCGATTACTACCTTATCCACAACCTTCAGGATACGCATCTTGCCCAGTGCGAGAAATATGGATGCTGGGATACTGTAAGAAAGCTCAAGAAGGAAGGAAAGATAAGGCACATCGGCTTCTCTTTCCATGGCGATCCTCCCCTCTTAAGGAAATTACTTGAGATGTACAGCGAGATGGAGTTCGTCCAGCTTCAAGTCAACTATCTTGATATGGATAGTCCATTCGTAGGGGCTGAGGAGAATCTCAGGATCGCAAAGGAGTTCGGAAAACCGGTCATAGTGATGGAGCCTGTCAAAGGAGGTCTTCTTTCCTCAGTCAGCCGCGATCTCCTTCCTGAAGGAGTGTCAGGTCCGGATCTGGCTCTTCGTTTTGCTTCCTCTCTTGATGGTGTGAAAGTTGTCCTTTCAGGAATGAGTACTCTTGAGCAGGTAAAGGAGAATATAAGGACTTTCTCCTCAGACAAGCCTCTGAGCAATGATGACATGAAAGCAATCGAGGCAATCAGGAAGCACTACAGAGAAGGAAGGATGATACAGTGCACATCATGCCGCTACTGCACATCAGGCTGTCCGAAGCATATCGATATTCCTCTGGTATTCAGAGCTGTGAATGATCTCAGAGCAATAGGCGAGCACGGACGGCCGAGGAATTACTATCTTGATCTTGTAGAAGCAGGAAGAATAGGAAGGGCATCCGACTGCATAAAGTGCAGGAAATGCGAAGCTGCATGCCCGCAGCATCTTCCTATAACAGACCTTCTGAAGGAATGCTCTGCAATCCTCGATGATGGACAGAAAGCATGATATCCTGGAGCTGTTGCATAAATCGTTTTTGACAATCGGCAGCGCCTCTCAGTAGACTACAGAGCAGGACTTCGGTCCAGCTTTGTGCATTAAA
>CALXKS010000062.1 GCA_944389015.1 uncultured Spirochaetaceae bacterium | reverse complement strand
ACCGGTTACGATCTGACCGACTTCCAATTCGGGAATTGACATAAGATGCTGCTGCAGATAGGACTGCTTTTCAGTCATCTGAGTTTCATTTTCCACTTCTCTGCTCCTACCAACTGAATATACTACTGGGATTTGTTCCGTATAGCGTTTACAACTTTCTCACAAACTTGATTTATAGTCAACATAGATGTGTCTATTACAATGGCACCAGGTGCGATTTTAAGGGCCCCGACGGCTTTCTCCATATCCATCTTATCCCGGCTGAGAATCGAGCTCAGAATCTCCTGGTACTCCATGCCCGGCTGATCCTTCATGCGCCTTTCCGCCCTTACCTCAGGAGAAGCATCGAAATAGAACTTGAAATCAGCATCGGGGAAGATGACAGTGGTCGTATCGCGCCCTTCCGTAACGATATCAAGACCTTCTGCGATCTTCCTCACGCTTTCATTGACAAGTTCCCTGATCCTGGGATCGGATGAGACCTGGGAGCAATATCTATCGACTTCAGGTGTATGGAGGCGGCTCTCCTCATTGCGTCCATCGATGCAGATAGAGCCATCCTCGACGGAAAGGACGATGCCTTTTGCGTTCTCCAGGACCTTTTCCCTGTCAAGAGGATCAATCGAATGGTCGATGGCTGAAAGCGTATATGCCCTGTAAAAGGAGCCTGTATTCAGAAAATAGAAGCCAAGCCTCTCTGCAAGAAGCCTTGCAATCGTGCTCTTTCCAGATCCTGCAGGACCATCAATTGCGACGACCATGTGCCCTTCCCCCTCTTGTGTTCCCACGGCCTGAAAGAAGCGCATCCACCTCTTCCCTTCTCAGATCCCTCCACTCTCCTGGCTGGAGATCGCCGAGCTCGACACCTCCGACTCTGATCCTGGTCAGTGATTTCACATCGTAGCCAAGATAGGAGAAGATCTTCCTTATCTCTCTGTTTTTGCCTTCAATGAGGGTTATCCTGACAAACTGGCGCGTACGCGGCATCAGATCATAGCGCTTAATCCTATAAGGCCTCGGCATATCGATATATATGCCATCGAGAGCCCTGTTGAGATCATCTATCGAGACATCCCTGTCGAGCTTGACTATATACTCCTTCTCGACCTCGTACTTAGGATGCATCATCCTGTTTGCGAAATCCCCGTCGTTAGTGAAGATGATGAGGCCATTGGAGTCCTTATCAAGGCGTCCTACATTGAAAAGGAGCCTGTTATCCCTGATGCCGATGAGATCTCTTGCGTACTTCTCCTCATTCGGGTCGAAATTCGTGCAGACATAGCCCCTTGGCTTGTTGAGGGCGATGTAATAAAGCTTATCAGCAGGTTCAATTGTGACTGTATCCACCTGCACAACATCATCAGGACCGACCTTCACTCCCATTTCACGGACAACCTTGTTGTTGACCATGACATGGCCTTCCCTGATCATATCCTCGCATGCTCTCCTTGAGCCAACGCCGCACTTTGCCATGTATGCCTGAAGCCTTATCGGGTACAATCCTCTATCTGCCATATAATCCTCCGCTACTCTTCCTCGCCATCCATTCCGGGAAGCTCTTCATTGTCATCGCCATCATCTCCACCGCTCTCGAATCTCATCCTGTCAATCTCAGAAAGCCTTGGAAGGTCCTGTATAGACTGCAGGTTGAATTCATATAGGAATTTCCTGGTCGTATAGTAAAGACAAGGATGTCCGGGAACATCCTTGCGTCCACGTACCATTATATACTCCCTATCCCTCAGGAGCTTGACGATCGTATCAGATCCGACGCCCCTGATCTCCTCGATCTCTCGGCGGGTGATGGGCTGGCCATATGCAACAATCGCCAGCGTCTCCATCGCAGCCCTTGAAAGCCTTCTATCGACCTTGCGACCATAGCTCTGCCTGAGCTGCGGGAAAAGATCAGGAGCAGGCATGAATGAGTAAAGCTCATCCTCTTCCGTGAGTATTAGTCCGCTCCCGCGCTCAGAATAGTTCTCCCTCAGTTCCTGCAGTGCATCCTCGACAGTGTCCGGTCTGAGTCCTGTCAGATCGGAAAGACGTTCCATCGATGTCGGTTCATTCTCGATAAAAAGCACGACCTCGATAAGCCTCGCTTCCTCGCTGAGCATTGCGCTCTGTCTTCTACTCTTCATCATCCTCCCCGAGATCAATCTCCTCTTCCTCTCCGACAAACTCAGGAGGAGCTTCTTCCTTAGCCTCCTCCTCAGCTTCCCTTACAGCTGTCTCCGCTTCTTTGCTGATTATAGAATAATCCGTCGGCTTTCCCTTTGCTGCATGGAGAACCATTGAATCATATTCATCATCATACTCATCTGCAAGCGCCGGATCCCAGTCCTGCGGCCGTTTCTGGATATAGATCGGGCCGAACTCGGTTTTCTGATTTATCAGGATAAGATGATCCTTCGTCATCTCAAGAACGGCGAATATAGCGCAGATAATGTGCATCTTATCATCAAGATGAACGATAAGCTCCTCTATTGTAACCTCTTCCTTCTCCTCAAGGAGCTCTGTAAGAAGCGTCTTCTTCTCATTGATCGAGACCTCCTCATAGAGATTGAAGATCTTAGCAGGGGCTGTCCTGTTCGCAAGCTCGACGAAAGCCTTGAGGAGCATGTTAACATCGACGCCCTCGAAGAGATCCTTATCCTCATATGGTACAGCGAAGAAGTTCTCGTTGCGCCTGATGTACAATCTATCCGCTCCGCCGCCGGAGAGCAGAAGGTCGGTATACCTTTTGTATTTCTGATACTCAAGAAGCCTTTCAACAAGCTCCTGCCTCGGATCCTCATACTCCTCATCGAGCTCAGTGGTGACGGGAAGGAGCATCCTGCTCTTTATATAGAGAAGATCGGCAGCCATCTTGTAGAAATCAGAAAGCTCCTCAAGCTCAGCCTCATGCTCTGTGATGTATGCCAGAAACTGCTCGGTGATAAGCGATACATCGATGTTGTAGATATTTATCTTGTTCTCTGATATGAGGAAAAGAAGAAGATCCAGAGGACCATCAAAGCCCTCTGTATGGAATTCATGCTTCTTCTTCCCTTCCTGTCCCTGAACAGCGTTCTCTGCCATAACTTATGCGATTATACAGAGCAGGGCATTATTGCTCAACCTGAGGCTTATCCTCCTTCCCCTCGTCCTTTGAGGGGAACATCACTGCCCTGAGCTTAGTCTCAAGCTCCGCAGCGAACTCAGGATTGTTTTCGATATACTCAAGCGTCTTGTCCCTTCCCTGTCCGATCTTCTCTCCATTGTATGAGTACCAGGCACCGGATTTCTCGATCATCTCATATTTCACAGCTGCATCGAGAAGCGATCCTGTCTTTGATATGCCGGAGCCGAAGAGGAGATCAAGCTCGCACTTCCTGAAAGGAGGCGCAACCTTGTTTTTGACGATCTTGACACGGACCCTGTTGCCTGTGACCTCGTCGGCATTCTTCCCTATTGACTCTATTCTTCTGACATCCATCCTGACAGAGGCATAGAACTTCAGGGCATTGCCTCCTGTTGTCGTCTCGGGGTTCCCGAACATCACACCTATCTTCATCCTTATCTGATTGATGAATATGATCGTGGTATTGCTCTTGGAGAGTATTCCTGTAAGCTTTCTCAGAGCCTGGCTCATGAGACGTGCCTGAAGTCCGACATGGCTGTCTCCCATATCCCCCTCGATCTCCGCCTGCGGAGTAAGGGCTGCGACAGAGTCGACTACTATGATGTCAACAGCGCCAGAGCGGACAAGGGACTCTGTGATCTCAAGTGCCTGCTCTCCATTATCCGGCTGCGATATCCAGAGCTCATCGATATTCACTCCCAGATTCCTGGCATATACAGGATCAAGGGCATGCTCTGCATCGATGAAAGCAGCGATTCCTCCCATCTTCTGGCTTTCAGCGATAGCCTGAAGGGCAAGGGTTGTCTTTCCGGAGGACTCAGGACCATAGATCTCTATGATCCTTCCTTTTGGATAACCTCCGACACCGAGGGCCTCATCAAGAAGGATCGATCCGGATGGGATGACATCGACATCGAGTGTCTCCTTGCTGTCCCCCAGCTTCATCAGCGATCCCTTTCCGAACTGCTTATCAATCTGAAGCCTTGCAGCCTCAAGTGCTTCACGTTTTCCCTTAGCTATATCACTATCGGCGATCTTTGCCATATTCTTCCTCCTGATATCTATATATCTATACGCCTCAGACCCCTGTTTCTGACGCTTTTCTATGGAAAATACTGTCAGAATCAACGATTATCGTCACAGGTCCGTCGTTTATATATGAAATCTCCATGTGAGCACCGAAAACCCCACGCTCAGCATGGACCCCGAGTTTTCCAAGAACCTCAAATGCTTTTTCATAGAATCTCTCCGCTTCCTCAGCGCCCATAGCCCCATCGAATGACGGACGTCTGCCTCTTGAGACATCAGCTGCAAGTGTGAACTGGCTTATCAGAAGCATTCCACCCCCGACATCAGCAAGCGGAAGATTCATCTTCCCGTTCCCATCCTCGAAGATCCTCAGTGAGACTATCTTCGAGAAGAACTTCTCAAGCATATCCTCGCTGTCTCCCTGCTCTGCACAGAAATAGACGAGAAGCCCATGTCCGATGCTTCCCGTCACTGATCCTGAGACTGTGCATGATGCATTGAGCACACGCTGCAGAACAGCCTTCACAGCCATTCCTCCGCTTTCTCCCGCATCAGGTCAAGGAACCGGGCCTTGTCGCTCTCGCGGAAGAATGCGCTTCCTGTTATCGCGATATCCATTCCTGCCTTGTAAAGAGGGCCGATGGTATCAAGTGACACACCTCCATCTGCTTCTATGAGATAGTGGTAGCCTTCTGTGCGCCGCAGATAATCCAGAGCCTCGATCTTCTTCAGGCACTCCGGTATGAACTTCTGTCCTCCCCATCCAGGGTTGACTGTCATGACAGTGATATAATCGGCAAAAGGAAGCGCTGCATCGATGAAATTGACAGATGTCCCAGGGTTGAGAGCGATACCGCACTCGCATCCAAGCTCCTTTATCAGGGAGAGAACGCGGACAATATGGTTTGTGCTCTCTGCATGGACCGTTATGATCCCGGCACCAGCATCCGCAAATGCAGCGACCTTATCCTCCGGACGATCAACCATGAGATGGACATCGAAGACAAGATCCGAAAGAGGACGGAGATCACCGATGAATTTCCTTCCGAATGTTATCTCCGGAACAAAGCTCCCGTCCATGACATCAAGGTGGACATAATCTGCTCCTGAAGCGGCGATCTCGCCAAGTTCAGCTGCGGCTCTTGAGAAGTTGCCGCCCAATATAGATGGTGAGAAAAGAAGATTCCTTGGTTCCATGTGGAAAGTATAGCATTTCCAGCCCCTTTTTGACAGCAAAGATAATTTGCCAAATCAAATATCATGTGGTATATTGAAAACAGGAATCCGAGCAGTATTCTGCCCGGTTTTTATTTATGTTTATGAGGCTTAGTTCCTTAAAGGAGTTTACATGATAGATTTCAGGGCTTTGATCTCTGAGGAGAGGAATCTCGGCAAGAATCCTGCAGCAAACTACAAGGTTGATGCTTTTGCTGCAATCGACAGGGAGATCAGCAGGATAAAGGATGAGGACAAGCTGATGGATCTGCGTGAGGAGGCAAGAGGTCTCCTCGATGAGGATAGCGGCTCCATCGTTCTTTCATATGTTGCAGGAAGGATTCTCCTTGCAATGAGGCCTCATGAGTACAACATGCGCCTCAACAACCTTCTCCTTTCATTCTATGAGGCTGGCAACTGGGATGTTGTGAAGTACATCGGTGACCTTATCCTCTCAGCATCTGAGTCGAGCAAGGCGCTCCGTGTGCTTGGAGATGTCGCTGACCATCAGGGCGATGAGGAGAAGAAATGGGATTACTATGAGCGCTTTGTCAAAGCTGACAGCTCCGATCATGACATAATCGTCGTTGTTGCTGATCACTTTGAGAAGACAGGCGACAGAAAGGCTGCTATGAACTACTATCAGAGAGCACTTCTCCGCCTCAATGGAACAGACGAGATACAGAAGATGGAGGATATATTCTCCCGTCTCATAGCAAATGGGAAAAGCGAGTATCCATTCTATTCTTCATTCCTCGAGTCCCTTTCAGAGAACAATCCGGAGACAGCGCTCAACCTTTACAGGATGCTTCTCGCATCCCTCCTTGCCTCGAAGGATTCCTATGAAGCCGGTTCCAGCGAGCACAGGAGGAATCTCGACAACATCATTGAGATCTCCAAGCGCATTCTCCAGATCGACAGCGAGGATATGAATACAAGGAAGACCCTTTCTTCGATACTCAAGGAGAAATACTCCTCTTCCCCTCGCCTCCAGGAATGCCTCAGGAAGCACAATGTACTCTCGCAGAAGAATCCTGCGCTTGCGCTTGAGGATTTCGAGAAGGATATCTCATATGCCAAAGGAACATATATCTTCCAGAAGGCAAACCGCCGTGTAGGCCTGATAACCGAGGTCAAGGACGGTGTGGTGACTGTACGCTACAGTGCATCAGAGGAGCAGAAGATCACTCTTGAAAGCGCTTTCAACGCTCTCCTTCCTCTGAGCAAGCAGAATATCAAGGCGATAAAGAAGGGAGTTCCTGCACCTAAGATCAAAGCGAAGATCATGGGGGAAGGTGGAATCGAATGGCTTGTCAGAACGCTTCTTCTCTCTGCTCAGGGCAGCAAGGCATCGATGAAGGACATGAAGAACGAGGTGGTTCCGTCAATCCTCACCGACAGTGAATGGAAGTCTCTGACTGACAGGATCAAGGATGAGCTTAAGAACAACAGCTATGTAAGGATCATCCCTGGTACAACGGATTACTATCAGCTTACAGCCTATCCTTCGACGCCAGAGGAGAAATTCCTGTATATCTTCCGCAATGAGCAGACCTTCTATGGAAAGGTTTCAACGGTGATCGATGCCGCATCCTCTGCAGGAATCGAGAAGACATCGGATGCATTCATGGATATGGTCTCATACTTCGAGGATGTCCTGTCCAATGAGAAGAAGAGCCTCGGAGAGAGGACTGCTTCCGTTCTTCTTCTCGATTATCTTTCCGAGAAAGGCGCTTCGGTATCATTCGACGTATCCTTCGATGTTCTTTACAGATCAATGTCTGACATTGAGAAGAAAGATGTGTTCGATTCCATAGACAATACGATTCTCAAGAAAGAGTTCATCGATCAGGTCATTGCGGCAGATAAGAAGGGAGCTGCTGCAGTCCTTACGGATATCTTCCCCTGCTACATCAACTCATACATCCCTCAGAAGCTCAAGAGGCTCCAGAAGGGTTCTGAGTACTATGCCCTCCTCAGGCGTTCTGTCGAGGCATATAGGGATAACATCCCTGCATTTGTCTTCTTCGCGACAGAGTACTCGATCTCGGCTTCCGATCTTGATAAGGCCGGGCTTGATGAGGAGAGGATATTCCGCACAAAGCTCATGGCCCTCTCCTACCTCTCAAAGTCTGGGGACACCCAGGAGAACAGGAAGCATATCAAGTCATTGAGGAAGAATCTCATTGATGATGGTGTTCTCATGTCATTCCTCAGAAAGGCAGGTAAGAATGACGTTGAGGCTTCTCTTTCCCTAATTCTCTTCAATGAGGGATTCGAGAGCGAGGAGAAGGCACTCTTCAGGTCGGCTGTTGAAGGACGCTTCCCGGATCTTGCGGTACATGAGGAGAAGAAGGCAGAGCCGAAGGCTCCTGAGACAAAGGTCGTTTCAGGCTTTCTCTGCACAGCCCAGAGCTATGAGAGGAAGAAGGAAGAGCTCAAGGATATCAATCAGGTGCAGATGCCTGAAATCCTCAAGGAGATCAACTTCGCACGTGAGCTCGGCGATCTCAGGGAGAACAGCGAGTACCAGTATGCAAAGGATCACAAGAGGGAGCTTGAGAGGAGGATCAGCGAGCTCAATAACGATCTTTCCACTGTCCGTGTCATGACAATGGCTGATGTCATCCCGGCTCTTATCGGATTCGGAACGAAGGTGACTCTCCATGACAATATAGAGAATAAGGAAATCATCTATACATTCATGGGACGCTGGGAATCGGAACCTGAGAAGGGAATCATAGATTTCAATGCTCCTCTTGGGCAGCAGCTTGTCAATCACAAGGTCGGGGATGATGTTAAGTTCTCGATCAACGGCCGTGATTATGATCTGACAGTCAAGAGCATAGAACCTGTGGAATTCTGATAATAATGAGAAATGGAGGGCTCATCACCCTCCATTTTTCTGCAGCAATAATGCGCTACTCGCTCATCACCTGCTCATCATGACCATGCTTCCTGTGCTTTCTGTAGTAGCACTTTGTCTGCATGATGTCATCAAGAGGCATCACGCCATGATTCACCATCTCCGTCCTGAGAGCAAGGGCTGCGCTGGTCTCAAGCACAATGGCATTATGAACAGCATCCTTCGCATTGACACCCCAGCTGAAAGTTCCATGGCCGTTGACCAGGACTGATGGCATCGCCATCGGATCCTTGTCCTTGAACGTTTCTGCGATTATCTTCCCGATATTCTTCTCGTAATCGGCGCCAAGCTCATCCTCACGCATCTTCCGTGTGCATGGTATCTCACCGAAGAAGCAGTCAGCCTGCGTTGTTCCATAGCATGGAATCGGGCGTCCTGCCTGTGCCCATGCTGTTGCCCATGGAGAATGGGTATGCACTACTCCTCCGACTTCAGGGAATGCCTTGTAGATCTCGACATGTGCCTGGATATCGATACTTGGACCGAGCTTTCCGGAAATAAGGTTTCCATCCATATCGACAACAACGATATCATCCCATGAAAGGTGATCATACTGCACTCCGCTCGGTTTGATGGCGATATAATCCGTCAGCCTGTCAATCTCAGATACATTTCCCCATGTGTATGTGACAAGACCATATTTCCACAGGAGCTTGTTGGCATCAAGCACCTTCTTGAGCATTCGTTCGAACATAAGCCCTCCATCCTTCTGAATATGATGAATGGAATGCATCAAGAAGTAAAGCATAATCGTACTGATGCACGCTATTCCTGTCCGAAAAGTTATATGAGTAAGATCAACCTCAGTCTTGTGCTGGGATATGGGATTCAAGATAGCCGGCATCAGTTCCGGAATATCTTAGTATGGATATAAGATCATCGGTATTGAGGAATACTGTTTCTGTATTCGTATTGGGATGGACTCCGATAATCCCTCCTTTGAAAAACTGGCTGATGCGCACTATGACTTTATGCTCCTCATCATTGAGAGCACCGAATGGAGTGACCTCACCCTTCGAGAGCTTCAGATACTTCATAAGATCATCCTCTGAAGCGAATGACAGAGGTCTTGATGAGAGGATTCTCCTGAGCTCCTTAAGATCTGCTTTTGCGCTTCCTTCGATCGAGATCAGGTAGTATGCCCTCTTCTTATCATCGCGGAGGAAGAGGTTCTTCGCAATCCTCTCCCTATCTGGAATATCATAGTCGTAGAGCTCATCGATAGTGAAAACGGCAGGATGCTCAGAGATCGTGTATTGGCATCCCCTATCATTGAGAAGCTTTTCGATATCAGTTCTTTGAAGCATAGAATCTCCTGAGGTAGCTCTCCTTGAACTCCTTGAATCTGTCTTCCTTTATAGCGGTCCTTATCCTTATCATCAGATCATAGAGGTACTGGAGGTTATGCTCTGTCGCAAGCATTCCTCCAAGCATCTCATTGCACTTTATCAGATGATGCATATATGCCTTCGAATACTCTCTGCAGAGCGTGCACTGGCAGCCCTCCACTACAGGAGAGTGATCAAACTTGTAAACTGCCTTCTTAAGCGCTATCACCCCATCATCGGTGAAGAGGCCTCCATTCCTGGCCATGCGTGTCGCAAGGACGCAGTCAAAGAGGTCTATGCCGTTCTCGACTGCTGCAAGGATGTAATCAGGAGAGCCAATGCCCATGACGTAACGAGGCTTCTCGGGAGTGATGAACTGAGCTGTATAGGCAAGCATATCCTCGAACTGGCTCTTCTCCTCTCCTACTGATAGTCCGCCGATCGCGATTCCAGGGAAATCCATATCGGAGATGGTCAGAGCGGACTCCTTCCTCAGATCCTCATAGAAGTTCCCCTGCACGATCCCGAAGAGATTCCCTCTGAACTTCTCACCAAGCCTGTTCCTCTCCTCAATCGATCTCTCAGCCCATAGCTTCGTGACGCGCCACGCTTCCTTTGCGTTCCTGTGCTCAATGCCAGGAGGTGTGCAGACGTCGAGGCACATCGCGATATCCGAACCGATAACAGACTGAATATCCACGACCTTCTCAGGTGTGAATACATGCTTCGAACCATCGATATGGCTCTGGAATGTGACACCGGCATCCCTGATCTTTCTCAGCCCTGAGAGCGAGAAGACCTGGAAACCGCCGGAGTCCGTGAGTATATTCCCGTCCCATGAAGCGAACCCATGAAGTCCGCCGAAGCTCTCTAAGACCTCAGTACCGGGTCTGAGATACATATGGTATGTATTGGCAAGTATCAGCTTATACCCTATCCGTCTTATCGTATCATGGTATATCCCCTTGACCGTACCATTGGTGCCAACCGGCATGAAGGCTGGGGTCTCGACATCGCCATGTGGCAGCGAGAGAATACCAAGTCTTGCCTTCGTTTCCTTGTCGTTCTTTATGACTCTTATTATGCTCATATCTTCCTCCCGAGAAGCGAGAGAATGAGGGAAAGGATGATCGTCATGACAATCGGCATGATGACAGCCGAGTATGGCGAGACTGCTCCCTGATGCCCCATTATCGAGAATACCATGTCCGCAACATAGTATATGACTGCGATTGAAAGCGACTGTATTATCGAGAAAAGCAGGACGTTCTTCTTGAAGCGGTAGCCCATCGATGCAGAGATGAACATCAGTACGAAGATCGCAAGGGGTGCAAACACTCTCCTGTAGTAATCGGTAGCCTTCTCCTGCCAGGTTATGCTGTCTGTTGTCCTGAGCCGCTCAAGATACTCCCTTGCCGTTTCACTGTCCATCGTCTCGATTGATGTGTTCTGGCTCCTGAAGAGACGTGGCTCGATATCGAAACCGGGTGCTGTGTACTCATCCTGGAGGGATGTCTTCACAGTGCTGTCGCTAAAAGCCTCATAGAGCCTTGCATTGTGGAACACCCACTCCCCTGCAACCGCATCCCAGCTGGCGCTCTCTGCCTCAACCCTCAGCTCTATCCTGGATTCCGAATGCCTGATCAGGACAGGCGAATAGATTGTGTTATCGCTCTCGCTGAAACGGTCTGTGAATATTAGATAGCCATTTGGATCGGTGAGGACTATATTCCTTGCATCGCGGGTCGAGGAAGAACCGAAAAGCTCTGTTTCAACCCTTGTCCTCTCTGCATTGATAGATATTACAGCCTTCTCCTGGTAGACGGATCCTAGGAGCGTGAGCATGACCGAGAGGATGAATATAGGCATTCTGAGCCTGAGCGGCCCTACACCTGCATTCAGTATCGGGATCGCCTCATTGTTCGCAGTGAGCGATGAAAGGAAGTATGTTACAGCAAAGAGAAATGAGATCGATGCGACCATCAGAAGATACTGGGGAAGAGACAGAAGGATATAGTATATGATGCTCTGGACCGGGATGTTCCCGTTCATGATCGAATCCATTCTCGAAAAAAGCTCGACAGCTGCAAGAATGAGAGCGAACATCAATATCGTGACAAGGGCGACCTTCATGATCGATGAGATCATATACCGTGTAAGGATCTTCATCTTGCCCTCCTGAAGCGAAGTATCAGCAGGAATGCTGCGAAGAGGATCACGAGATCGGGAACAGCGATCAGGAGATATGGTGAGGAGGAGATTGAGAATATCTCCAGCTGTACGCCGAAGAGCATATACCAGTAAGCAACTGCAATGAGCAGGGATATTGCAAACCCTGTGAGCTTTCCATGCTTGACGCGGACCATTGATAGCGGCAGCGTTATCATCGTCAGGCAGAAGCATGCAGCAGACAGGACGAACTTCTTCGCCAGCTCCGCCTTGAAGTACTGTGAATAAAAGTTAATTGGCGGGTTCTGCCCCTGACGGAGTATTGTGGATGAAGCATTGCCATATGCTTCTGATACTTCACTGCTCTTTGCCTCGCCTCGTGATGCACGCTTGATAGCATCGGAGAACTGAAGCCTTGCATCCTCCCTTGAGTAGTGCCATTCCGCCCTGTCCCGCGATGAGGACTCCTCCCGCTCGGCAATCCCTGCAAGAAGATCCCTTGAGGAGAGATTCACAGGCGCTGAGCTTGTAAGTGATGGGATCTGCTCTGAGAAGTCGAGGAAGAAGACAGCCCTTTCAGCTTCGGAGAGTCCATACGATCCTATGTCCCCGGAATCGGAAAGGAGGATCTCCGGATTATCGAGCTCAAGCGAGTATATGAAATTATATGGATCGACAAGCGTCAGCGTTCCACGGTCTGAAACAACGGTCCTTGACTGTCCAGAATCATCGTCTGCCAGGAGAAGTATGTCATGTATCTCATTTCCCTCGCTCTCTCCATTCGACAGTACGATATTCCCTACTGTATTTACGCTGTTAGGTTCGATCTCGAATGTCGGCATATCGCGCATCAGAACGCTCAGCTTCTCCTCATAGACAACTGATGACCACGGCAGGACGACATCTGCGAAGATGAATGTGACGATGGAGAGCAGTATCGATGCTGCTATGAGCGGTCTGTATACATGTCCTGAGGATATACCGGAGCTCCGGAGCGCGAGGAGTTCGTTAGATGATCCAAGGTCTCCAAGCACCATTGATGATGCGGCAAGGGATGCGAACGGAAAGGTATAGATCAGGAACTGCGGCATAGATAGCGCAACCATCTGAAGCATAGTGAGGATATCGATATTCCTAAGCAGTATCCTCTGCACAAGGAGAAGTATCGAATTTATGAAGAATATGCAGAAGAAGAAAATGAACGCCACAGCGAAATTCTGGGCGAACTCACGGAGTATATAGCGATATAGCAGAAGATAAGAACCTTTTTTATTGTTCAAATCACACTCCGGTCGAACCGAATCCTTTCTCACCTCTCTCTGTATCGGAAAGAGATCTGGATACGGAGAATACAGCCTTCTTGGCCTCTGAGACAACAAGCTGCGCGATCCTGTCTCCACCTGTGACAGTGAAGGGATCCTTTCCATGGTTGATCAGTATCACCCTGATCTCACCCCTGTAGTCAGAGTCTATCGTCCCTGGGGCATTGAGAACAGTGATCCCATGTTTAAGAGCAAGCCCTGAACGCGGCCTTACCTGTATCTCATAGCCCTCGGGGATCTCAGGATATATACCTGTTGGAATTGCAAGATACTCGCCTGGCCTGATTACAGCAGAAAAGCCGGGAGCTGCCTTGATGTCAGCTCCTGCGGCTCCTTCTGTACTGTATACGGGGCACTCAGCCCCGCCTTCAAGCCTAAGCTTTACGATCACTTCTTGTCCTTGGCCTCTTCCGGCTGGGCATCGATGTATGAGAGATTGAGTCTTCCCATTCTGTCAATCTCAATCAGCTTGACATCGACCTGCTGGCCTACCGAGAGAACATCGGAGACATTCTTGACTCTTGTGCGTGCAAGCTTGGAGATGTGGCAGAGCCCCTCCTTGCCTGGAAGAATCTCGATGAACGCACCGAAATCAACGATACGCTTTACCGTTCCATGGTAGATCCTGCCAACCTCCGGCTCCTCG